>DXHF01000061.1 GCA_019113605.1 Candidatus Paenibacillus intestinavium | reverse complement strand
TAGAGATGTGCCAGCTGGAGACTTAGCTATTGCCCGTCAACGACAAGAAAATAAACCTGAATACGCAGATAAAATTCGCGCTCGTGCGAAAGCGAAGAAGGACGGGAAATAAAAACCCATGCTTCCAATTTATTTTTCTGTACGAAGAAGGTGGTTTTTGAGGCTCTGAAGAATTGAAGGTCTATGCTTCTAATATATTTTTCTGTACGAAGAAGGTAGGCTTTGAAGCTCAGAAAAATTTAAGGTCTATGCTTCCGAAGTATTTTTCAGTACGAAGAAGGTAGACTTTGAGGTTCTGAAAAATTGAAGGAGACGAAGGATAATGAAATGGATTGTAGGTCTGGGAAATCCAGGCGCTAGTTACGCAAAAACACGTCATAATGTCGGCTTTATGGTTATTGATGAACTAGCGCGTCGCTGGGGCATTGCTATGAATGGTAGTAAGTATAAAGCACTAGTTGGCGAAGGTAATATTGCTGGCACAAAGGTAGCTTTAATCAAACCAATCACTTATATGAACTTATCTGGCGAGGCAGTTCGAGCGTATATGGACTTCTATAAGCTTAATATTGAAGATGGAATTATCGTCTATGATGATCTTGATACGGAGGTAGGTAAGCTTAGACTACGCTATCAGGGCAGTGCAGGCGGTCATAACGGCATTAAGTCACTTATTGCACATTTGAATACACAAAAGTTCAATCGTGTCCGTATGGGCATTTCTCGCCCTGAACCAGGTATCGTCATTGCGGATTATGTGTTAAGTAAATTCGCTAAAGCAGAGCAAGGTCGTCTAGAAGAGATGATCGGCAATGCTTGCGATGCGATCGAGTATAGTCTGAAACACCCATTCGAAGATACGATGGGCAAATATAACGGGTAATAGATTGTAAAAATTAGGGCATACTGAAGGGTATAAATAACCTTCGGGAGGCATAACATGGCTGTAACCTATATTTGCAAATATTGCAGATCCAATATTGGTAAGATCGAAGAAACGGTTATATCTGAGCAACGTCTAGGGTTCAATTCCTTGACCGACGATGAACGTAAAGATATAATAACGTATAATTTAAATGGCGACATTGTAGTGCAGCTCGTTTGTGATTACTGCAATGAAGCAATAAGCAGTAACCCGGAATTGACGCTAATTAATAATCCTTTACAGTAATTAAAGTCAAAGGGTCTTGATCACGGGTAAATGTGAAGTCAGACATCGTGATCGCGATCACATGCGAATGATTTGAACTACCTCTCTCACGTGCGTAACAGCCGTCCACAAGCTAGCGTCATCTAGTGGATGGCTTGTTTGCGCACAATATGTGAGTTGTTATAGTGCAAGATAGAGTTACATAACATGTAGCTTAGAAAGAAGGTGTCTCACGAATTGAAAGCGCTAATAGAGTTATTCACTGAAGACTCTGAGTTAAAATCAGTAGTACAAGGCTTTGAAAAAGGAATGAAAGAACAGATGGTGTCAGGGCTCGCGGGCTCTTCTAGGCAAGTATTTCTCGCAGCGTTAGAGGATCGCTTGCAGCAACCTTTACTAGTTGTTACGCATAATATGTTTTCCGCTCAGAAAATAGCAGAAGACTTGCAAGATTGTTTGTCCAGTGACAAGGTGCTACTATACCCTGCCAATGAATTAATGGCTGCTGAGGCAGCAATATCTAGCCCCGAAACATTAGCCCAAAGAATGGATGTACTACTTTCCTTGGCTAAAGGCTTTCGTGGTATTGTTGTCGTGCCATTTTCAGGCATTAGAAGATATCTTCCGGCTAAGGAAGCTTTTCTACATGCCGAATTAGAAATTTCCGTAAATCAGCAAATCGATCCTGATCATTTTCTTCATAAGCTCAACGAGCTTGGTTATTCAAGAGCTGATCGTGTGGAATCTAAAGGTGAGTTAAGTGTGCGTGGTGGAATTATAGACTTCTATCCACTTACTTCAAAGCTTGCCGTACGTGTAGAGTGGTTCGGAGATGAAATTGACTCAATTCGTACCTTTGATCCAGTAGATCAACGTACCGTTGAACGTATGGATAGCTTCGTGATCCCGCCAGCACAGGAAATACTAGCAACGAAAGAAAGAATGGAAACGGCAGCAAGGCATGCAACGAATCTATTAGAAGCTCAGCTAGATAAGATGACTGATCGTGCTACGCAGGACAAGTTGCGTGATCAGATTGGAGCGGAAATCGGTAAGCTTCGAGAAGGAATTTACTTCTCTGAAATTTATAAGTATATTTCATTACTATATCCAGAGCAGCAAAGCATACTAGACTTTGTGCCGAAAGATACATTGCTTGTGCTCGATGAACCAAGTCGACTAATAGAAACAGCGAAGCAGCTTGAACGTGATGAGTCGGAATGGAACTTGCACTTATTACAAAATGGGAAATCATTGCCGAGCTTTGTGCTTGCAAGAGAAAGTACACAAATTCTACAGTATCGTCCGTTTCCAACATTATTTCTTCAGCTGTTTTTAAGACAAATTCCACATACGCAACCGCAAAATATCGTCAATATTACGACGCGTACGATGCAAAGCTTTCATGGTCAGATGAATGTACTAAAGGCAGAGATGGAACGTTGGCGGAAAAACAACGGAACGATTATTATGCTAGCAGGCAACAAAGAGCGCTTAGATCGGATGCAACGTGTATTATTGGATTATGATATTGTGCCACCACAATTGCTAGAAGGTAACTTACAGCAAGGTTTTGAGTTGCCGTCATCTAACTTAATTGTCATTACTGAAGGCGAAATGTTCACGCAGAAGCAACGTAAAGCAAGACGTGTAGATAAGAAGATGGACAATGCTGAACGTATTAAGAGCTATACAGAATTAAAGGTTGGCGACTATGTTGTCCATCAAAATCATGGTGTCGGTAAATACGTAGGAATTGGTACACTAGAAATCGGAGGCATTCACCGCGACTATTTACATATCGTATATGCAGCTGGTGATAAGCTTTCTGTACCTGTAGACCAAGTTGATCTTATTCAGAAATATGTAGGAAATGAAGATAAAGAGCCTAAAGTGAACAAGCTTGGCGGCTCAGAATGGACGAAGGCAAAAAGTAAGGCAAGATCATCGGTGCAAGATATTGCGGATGACCTTATTAAGCTTTACGCGGAAAGACAAGCAACTCCTGGCTTCGCATTTAGTGCAGATACAACGTATCAAAATGAATTTGAAGCGATGTTCCCGTATGAGGAAACAAAGGATCAACTACGAGCGATTCAAGAAATTAAGCGAGATATGGAAAAAGCGCAACCGATGGACCGACTATTATGTGGTGATGTTGGCTATGGTAAGACCGAAGTTGCGGTTCGCGCCGCCTTCAAATCAGCGATGGAGGGCAAGCAGGTTGCCGTACTCGTTCCTACGACAATATTGGCACAGCAGCATTATGAAACGTTCCGTGAGCGATTCAGCGGCTATCCTATTAATGTCCAGGTTATGAGTCGTTTCCGTTCCCGCAAAGAGCAAAATGAAACGATTAAAGGGTTGAAGAATGGTACGGTTGATGTTGTTATTGGTACACATCGTCTCTTATCCCAAGATATAATATTCTCTGCATTAGGTATCGTAATTGTTGATGAAGAACAACGCTTCGGAGTAACACACAAAGAAAAATTGAAAAAATTAAAGACAAGTGTTGATGTGCTTACTTTAACAGCGACACCTATTCCACGTACACTCCATATGTCTATGCTAGGGGTACGTGACTTGTCTGTAATTGAAACACCGCCTGAAAATCGTTTCCCTGTACAGACCTATGTATTGGAGCATTCGCATGCGCTAGTTCGTGAATCGATTGAGCGTGAATTAGCACGTGGTGGGCAAGTGTATTACTTATATAATCGTGTGCAAGGTATCCATCAAATTGCTGAGGAAATAAGTGAGCTTGTACCTGGTGCTCGTGTTAGTGTTGGGCATGGACGGATGAGTGAGCAGGAGCTTGAATCGACGATTCTTGATTTTCTTGATGGCGAATCAGATGTATTGGTAAGTACAAGTATTATTGAGACGGGTGTAGATATTCCGAACGTTAATACATTGATCGTGCATGATGCTGATAAAATGGGTTTGTCTCAACTTTATCAATTGCGTGGTCGTGTTGGTCGTTCTAATCGGATTGCGTATGCCTATTTCACATATCAACGAGATAAAGTATTGACTGAAGTAGCTGAGAAACGTTTGCAATCGATTAAGGAATTTACAGAGCTGGGTTCAGGGTTCAAAATTGCAATGCGTGATTTATCGATTCGGGGAGCGGGTAACTTACTTGGAGCAGAGCAGCATGGTTTTGTTGCCTCCGTTGGTTTTGAGATGTTCTCGCAAATGCTTGCTGAAGAGATCAAGATTAGAAAACAACAGATGGATGGCGTCGAAGTTGAAGAGAAGAAAGCTATTCAGACCGTTATCGATCTTAGCGTAGATGCTTATTTACCGAATGAATATATTTACGACAGCATACAAAAAATTGAGATTTACAAAAAAACTGCCGTCATCGCGACCATTGAGGAATCAGATATATTAATCGAAGAGATCATCGATCGTTTCGGTGATTTACCGCAATCAGTTATTAATCTAATGACGGTTGCTCGCTTGAAGGTGCTTGGTTCTTCACTTGGCATTACGCAGATTACGAATAAAAATGATGATTTCCGCTTATTATTCGATACAATACCTAAGAAAAAGGCGGTCCGTAAAGATATTGATAAATTATGCTTAAAGATGGAAAATCGCTTTAAGCAATCGAAAGAAGATGAGGGTTCATATTGTATTGAATTGCGTGGCAAAGGTTTGTCGATGGAACAAAAGTTACATTTAACCGAGCGATTCCTATTTGAATACCAATCGTTAACTGGGCAAGTGGAAGAGAGTCTTCATAAGGCAACAACGTAATGAGAAATTGGCATTTGCTTTATAGAATCTGCTACAATGGATAGCAGATTCCAACATTCGAAAGGGGTTTACACATGTTATTAAATTTTTCAGCTAAGAGCTTTAGTAAATCACTAAAGTTAATCGTAATATCAGCAGTGTTCGTAGCATTATTAGCTGCCTGCGGTAAAGATGAAGTTAATCCTTCCTTAACGTTCAAGGGTGTCGAAGGTGGAGAAGTTATTGCAACCTATAAAGACGGTACAGTAACTGATCTAGAGTTTAATAAGTTCAAATCAGGTATTGCTTTATTACAAGGTATGGATGAAGCACTTCTTGATCAAAGTGAATATCGTGAAGCGTTCTTAGAACAATATATTACGTACAAAATTTTGGCTCACCGTACTACGGAAGAGCAACAAGCAAAGTCCAAAGAAGAAGCATTAGCAAGTTTCGAGCAAACAAAAGAAGGACTAGCTTTATATGGTGACTTCAAAGATATGCTGAAAGAAAAGAATTTAACAGAAAATGATATGGCTTCGCTTATTATGATTGCTGCTACTGCTAATGAGTATATTCAAAGCCAAATTACTGACGATATGATTAAGGAAGAATATGAAGCAAATAAAGATATTTATACGCTTTATAACGGTCGTCAAATTGATGTGAACAATAGCGTGGTAGACGCAACAACGCAACAAATAACAGAAACTCGTACCGATGAAGAAGTGTTAGCTCGTGCGAAAGAGGTACAAGCTAAGCTTGTAGCAGGCGGAGACTGGGAAGCGTTAGCTGCTGAATATTCTGATGATGCAAGAACAAAAGCTACTGGCGGTGCATTCACAAACTATATGGGTGGATATTGGACCGAAGAGATTAAGACAGCTGCATTCACGATTCCGTTGAATGAAGTGAGCGAGCCGATTAAATCTTCGACTGGCTACAGTATTATTAAAGTAGAAGCACGCGATGTTCTAGAGTATGATGCGATTGCTGATGCAACGAAAGAAATGATTCGTAGCGTATTATCTAATACGGTAACAACAAACTTTGTGAACGAGGAGCTACCAGGCTACGAAATTAATATGACTTTACCTCCACTAGAAACAACAGAAGACGATCAAGCGACTACGACAGAAACACCGGAACAATAATAAATAGCGAAATAAGGCAGTGGTCGTTCGTTATTGTATAAAAAGCTCATCTACGTCCATATTAGACGTAGATGAGCTTTTTTTGTATAGGAATGGAACAAGGATATTGGTTTCTGATCATTGGATGATGCGATCAGTAATTCCATTTTTATTGAGAAATGATGACATTGTTATGTATAAGATGCTAGTTATGGATGAATACTATGGTCAGATTCAATTTTTGGCTACGCCTTATGTTATTGGAGTTCTTATAGAAGAAGCAATGAATACAAACTATTTTGATCTGTTTGAAAGAGAGGTCTTGCGTAATGAAAGCTACAGGCATTGTTCGTCGTATTGACGATTTGGGTCGTGTTGTAATACCGAAAGAAATTCGTCGCACATTAAGAATTCGTGAAGGCGATCCATTAGAAATATTTGTTGACCGTGATGGTGAAGTTATACTTAAGAAATATTCTCCTATAGGGGAACTGGGTGACTTTGCTAAGGAGTATGCGGAATCGTTATTTGAAAGTGTCGGGCATATTACACTTATTTCTGACCGAGATACGATTATTACTGTTGCAGGGGCATCAAAAAAAGAATTGCTCGATAGATCTATCGGACAAACATTAGAGACCTGTATGGATAATCGCAAAACACATCTTGAAACAAATAGTGGTAGCTATGAAATTGTTAAAGATCAGCCAGATACTTATAGCTCCTATATTATTGCACCGATTATCGCAGGTGGAGATCCCATCGGTACGGTTGTTATGCTTACGAAAGAAGATAATGTTAAGATTGGTAATCTAGAACAGAAAATGGCCGAAACTGCAGCTGCATTTCTAGCGAAGCAAATGGAACAATAATCGACAGTTTTCACGTGAAACATACAAGCTTCCTCATCCAGATAACAAATCTGGCAGGGGAAGCTTTTTTCACCTATAATGATGTGATGATACAAACCACAATAGAATCGGGTGAACATGAAACATTGAGTCTTAGAGCAAAGTGGCTGAAGCTAAGTGGTTATGGTGCATTATGGTTAACATCGGCAACATTTGCTACGAAGCTCATTGGTGTATTACAAAAGATACCGCTGCAAAATCTAGCGGGGGATGCGGCATTTGGTATTTATAATATTGTATATCCTATTTACCAGCTAATGATGGCATTAGCAATTGCCGGAATTCCAACGGCGTTGGCCTTTTATGTCGCGCAAAAAAATGAAAAAGAGCAGCATAATGTTTTGTCTATTGCATTAGTTGTTATAAGTGGTGCAGCAGTATTGAGCTGTATAATTGGCTTATTAGCGGCGCCCTGGATAGCTAATCTTATTGGTAATGATGAGGTTATAACATCTATTCGGATTTTAACGCTTGCGCTATTGTTTACTCCTTTACTAGCTGTATATCGGGGGTACTATCAAGGAAAAGATGATGCAAAAGCATCTTCTATTTCGCAATTGATTGAGCAATGCGTTCGCGTAGCATGTATGCTGTTGCTACTCTGGATTGGTCTTAGCTACAACTGGTCAGATAGTAAGCTTGCGGCTGGCGTGATGTTCGGTTCGGTTATCGGAGCTATCGCAGCGCTGTTATGGTTTTTGGTGAATCACAAAGGTGACAAGATCGTGAGGGTAGAACGAAAACGTATTGCGACAGAAGGTAAATTATTATTTCAAATGGCTTTACCGACCGCGCTTGCGGCTATCGTTGTACCGATGGTGGCTGTTGTTGATGCCATAAGTATTCCTCGCTTTATGCTAGGAGCAGGTGAACAGGTTTCATTCGTAATGGCGGAGTTCGGAAGATATAGCCGTATTCAGCCGCTTATTCAACTAGTTGCGATGCTACTTGGTGCATTTGCGGCAGGCTTTATTCCTAATTGGGTGAAGCAAGGGAAAACAGCACTTTATGGGGAACGATTATTGCTCATTCATCGATTAGCATGGATGATCGGAGCAGCGGCAGCTGTTGGCCTATATCAGCTTGCTTCGCCGTTTAATATTATGCTGTATAAGGATACAGAAAGTCTGATGACCTTCCGTATTCTGAGCTGGACGACATTAGCAAGTAGTATGCTAGCTGTACAAGCCCCATTACTACAGGCTGCAGGAGTAAGAAGGCTACCACTTTACTTGTTGCTTATTGCAGCTGGAAGTAAAGCGCTATTGAACTATGTCTTTGTGCCAGTTTGGGGTATTGAGGGTGCGGCATTTGCTGGCAATATTGCTCTATTTACTCCCGCAATAATCGGTGCATTAGTACTGCGGCGAGCAACGAAACATATAGATGCAGGTATGCATCGCAGAGCATATAGCTGGCTAGAGGCGCTAAGGGTGCTTGCTGTAACGCTGCTAGCGCTTGTGCTGATGATTCTATCGATTAATATCGTTAGTGAGCTTGTTCGTTATATATGGCCGCTTGGCTGGAATATACGTCTTTACTCTACGTTAGAGTCACTATTGTCGGTAGTAGTTGGGGCGCTTGTATTCGGTCTCATACTTCTAGTATGTAAAGGTATAACCAAAACGGAGTTAAAATTGTTGAATAATCGCGATTGATTGTTCAGATGAAAGCGAAGGAGTGAGTAGCAAATGATGAAATCAATTACTGTCGTTGGATTAGGTTCAGGCAGCGAGGATCAGATTACTTTAGGAATATGGAAGCAAATTAAAGAGGCAAGTCAGCTTTATGTTAGAACCGAGCATCATCCGATGATGAAGCTGTTACATGATGAGCAAATTGCTTATACAAGCTTTGATAGCATTTACGAGGCGCATAGTAATTTCCCAGAGGTGTATGCAGAAATCGTTCAAACATTGCTACAGAGCGTTCAGTCTATTGCAGAAGCGGGCGAAGAGGCTCATATCGTCTATGCGGTGCCTGGACATCCTATGGTCGCAGAAAGCACCGTTCAACAGCTTATTACGCGTTGTGAAGCGGAAGGAGTAGCCTTACATATTCGTGGAGGTGAAAGTTTTTTGGATGCAGCGTTCACGGCACTTAGATTCGATCCTATCGAAGGATTTGCATTACTTGATGCGGCCGAGCTGCAGCCATCGCTATTGCAACCGCAATTACATACACTAATCGGGCAAGTTTATGATAAGTATACGGCATCTGATGTAAAGCTCGCATTGATGGAGCGGTATCCAGATGACTATGAGGTTATTGTTGGACATGCACTAGGCGTAGCGGGCGAGCAGGAGCTCATCTCCGTGCCTATCTATGAATTAGATCGAATAGATGGCTATCACAACCTATCGATCATCTATGTGCCGCGTACGACCGATGAGGACGTGCGTAATCGTAGCTTCGACCGCTTGCATGAAATTGTTACGATTTTGCGTAGTCCAGAAGGTTGTCCATGGGATCAAGAACAGACTCATCAATCGATTCGCAAAAATTTCATAGAGGAGCTGTACGAGGCGCTGGAAGCAATTGATGCCGATGATCCTGAAGGCATGCAGGAGGAGTTCGGTGATGTACTATTGCAATTAATGCTGCACAGTCAGATGGAGGAGGAGCTAGGCAGCTTCTCTATCTACGATGTGCTTCAGACGTTGAATGAGAAATTAATTTATCGTCATCCGCATGTATTTGGTGAAGACTCTGCTCAAAGCTCAGAGGAAGCACTAGTCAGCTGGGAGAAGATGAAGGCTGAAGAACAGCTTGCTAATGGAATTACTAATCAACGGCCATCTAAGCTCGATGGTATTCCGAAAGACCTACCTGCTATTCTAACTGCTTATAAAATTCAGAAAAAAGCTGCTAAAGTTGGTTTTGATTGGGATGAGATTGGTCCTGTACTTGCCAAAATCGAAGAGGAACTTGCCGAGTTGAAGGAAGTTATTGCATCCGATGAGCAGGATAAGCAAGCAGAAGAATTAGGTGATCTGTTATTTGCAGTTGTGAATGCTGCTAGATTCATTTATGCTGATCCGGAAGCATCACTCGCTCGGACAAATATGAAATTTAAAGCTAGATTTCAATATATTGAAGAGCAGCTTCGTATAAATGATAAAAGCTTTGACGATACTGATTTAGTAGAGATGGATCGATGGTGGGAGGAAGCCAAAGGGATTGTAAAATTCTAAAAGTCGTCATAAACTTTGCTTATTCAGCAAATCTTGTAAATAATTTAATAGGAATAAGAAGGATTTTGTAAACTTTAGTTGAATTAATAATCTTCGTGAGATTCAAATGCATATTACTGTAATCTCACTAAATGGCGTTAGCCTTAAATTAAACATATATTTTTCAGGAGGAATATAAGAAATGAACAAAACAGATCTAATTAATAACATTGCAGAAAAAAATGGTTTAACGAAACGTGATGTAGAAACAGTACTCAACGGTTTTCTTGCTGAAGTAACAGAAGCGCTTGCTGGTGGAGATAAAGTACAACTTATTGGTTTTGGTACTTTTGAAACTCGTAAACGTTCTGGACGTGTTGGTCGTAACCCTCAAACGGGTGCTGACATTAACATCCCTGAAACTACTGTTCCCGCTTTTAAAGCTGGTAACAAACTGAAAGAAGCTATCAAGTAGTCTATGCGCTTAGATAAATTTCTCAAAGTATCAAGACTAATTAAGCGACGTACTGTTGCCAAAGATGTGTCAGAACAGGGACGGATTTGGATCAACGGCCGTGAAGCTAAGCCTAGTAGTGATGTTAAAGTAGGAGATGAATTGCAAATCCAATATGGTCAGAAGATCGTAACGGTGCGCATAGATCGTATTGCTGAAGCAACGCGAAAAGACGAAGCCACGGAGCTTTATACTTTGGTGAAAGAAGAAGCACGCCCAAAAGAGAATCTTCTGGATTGGGAATAGACATCAAAGAGAGTAGTATCATTCACGAAAGTGAGCGATACTACTCTCTTTTGTATAGTTAATAGTTCTAAAGTTAGAATGCCCTCCATACACTATAAGAAATGAATAGAAGTGGAGGACGAGTCTATGATGGAACAACCGAAAAAGCAAAAACAGCAGGATGTAAAGCTAACGAATCGGAAGCTATTAGAGCTCACAGGAGTAACTAAGGTGGAGAGCTTCGATAGTGAGCTGTTTTTGCTAGATACGGAACTCGGAATGCTTACAATTACGGGGCATAATCTGCATATGAAACATTTAAGCCTAGAACAGGGCTTAGTTGCAATAGAGGGTATGGTATATTCACTCGCCTATTCTGATGGCAAAAACGCTGGCAAGAGTAAAGGCGTGTTTGGTAAGTTATTTCGATGAGCTTAAGTATACAGTGGTTAACGTTAGGCACAATGTTAATGTCTGGTGTTGGGATGGGAATAATTTTCGATGGTTATCGAGTCGTTTCCTCAGAATTTAAATTTCCGCGCTGGTCATTATCATTGCTTGATCTATTATATTGGATTGCATCGGCAATGATCGTCTTTCGAATGCTATATGTAAGCAATAATGGCGAGGTGCGTGCATATGTATTTGTTGGACTAGCTATTGGCGTTGTCGTTTATTACTGGTTATTCAGTAAAGCGACAACAAAAATAACGCTATGGTTGATAAACGCTGTGAAATGGTGTATACAAGTAATAGCTAATGTTTTCCACTTTATAGTAATAAAACCCATTCTTGTTATATGGGCGATACTACTTTATATTATGAAACTTGGTTCTAAGATCACTATTGGAATTGGAAAACTTGTGCTACAATTACTACGTCCGTTCATAAAACTAACATTATGGATACTTTCTCCCATTACAAAGCCGCTTGGTAGGTGGCTTAAGCCGTATTGGGAAAAATCGAATATATCAACTAAGCTAGCGAAAATGTGGAACTTTGTGAAGCAAAAGTCGCAGTCATGGTTAAGGAGGAAGTAGCAAATGGCTCAAACAAAATCAAAACAATCAATTAGTGGGGCAAAGCGAAGATTTAAGATCTTGTTTGTGCTTGCTGCAATTTTCTTAGCGTGGGCAGGTTACACATTTCTGAATCAGTCCAATCAACATGATGCGGTACAAGAGAAGCTAATGTCCCTCGAAAGTAATCGTGATTTAATCTCGCAAGAGCTTGATTCTCTAACAACACAAGTTAAGCTGCTCAATGATCCAGAGTATATGGCTCAACTTGCAACAAAGGAGCAAGGAATGGTAAAAGAAGGCGAACAGCAAATATTTAGTGAGCAACCATGACGCCTGTCTGTTGACCTTAATTCGTCGATTCGGTTATAATCACGATATGAGCAATTTTATGCGTAACTGTTGATCGTACGTAAGATTGACTTTATATTACTTTAAGAGAGGAACATTTTATTTTATGGCAATTGAAGTGGGCGCCAAATTAGAAGGAAAAGTGACGGGTATTACTAATTTCGGAGCATTTGTTGATTTATCCGGAGGAGTCACTGGGCTAGTTCATATTTCCGAAATCGCTGATAACTATGTCAAGGATGTTAAAGATCATTTGAAGATCGAAGATGTCGTTACAGTTAAAGTTATCAATGTGGACAAAGATGGTAAGATCGGTCTTTCAATCAAACAAGCTGTTGATCGTCCAGCAGGAGAGCAAGCTCCACCTTCTCGAGAACGACATTCATCTGGAGGACAAAGCGGAGAGAGATTTAATCGCGGTGGTAGCAGCGGCGGCAGTGGTGGCGGCGGTGGAAACTTTGAAAGAGGCGGTCGTCCATTCAATAAGCAGGGCGGTGGCAAACCTGGCTTTGGTAAGCCAAGCTTTGGTAAAGCGACGTTCGAGGATAAAATGTCTAAGTTCTTAAAAGATAGTGAAGAGCGCATTTCATCTTTGAAAAAGAATACTGAAGGTAAACGTGGCGGTCGCGGAGCAAAACGAGACTAGATCATGATTCCTATGTTGATACAAGCAGGGCCACTATGGCTCTGCTTTTTTGTTGTTATGTAGTTCAAAAAGCGGACTTTGATAACGATGATTATGCTGACGAAGCGTATTCGACATCGCATCTGAAGCGAACTTGGCAAGTACGGTTCGCATGTACCAATAACGTACATTTGCACTTCCGCCTTGCTCAAGTAACGCTTCACCTGCTCGGTTCTGAAAGCCCGCTTTTTGAACCTCTATTTGAAGTTTCGAGCGTTTGACCGCTTGTGTACTCGTGCCGTACACATTGCTGGGTTTCGTTACAATGCTTTTGATCGCGTATACAAAGAAATGAGGTATTCGAGCAAAATAAAGAGAAAGTAGCGTTGTTTATTCCCCGAATCGTGCTGCTCCTGTACAAATGTCTTATATTCCATTATCACTTTCTTTATAGGAAGTTCAAAAAGTATATTTATAAGAGTCTCAATGCTTGTCGTATTAACGCATAGAACAGAAACTTTCGGTCAACATTCTTCATCTGAAACGGTAACTCTAGTTGATTCGTCAAATATTGTTTAAGGTTGCCGACACAATAAGACCGATGTACTGCTACGATCTTGTTCATAGGTAGCATGCTCATCTGTTGCTATGATTGAGGTTGAACGACTTCCGACAAGTGATGCGAGCGTCATTAGTTTTGTCGGAAAAAACTTTTCTCCATCTTCCTTCAAGTGACAAAATCTGTTGAGACAACCATCTATAATGAGGAACACATTAACAATCGGATGGTGGTGCGACGGTATGAAGAAGGCTAATTCAATATTTGCCCCATTGAACGAAGGGCAAGCTCGTGTTGGTGAGAAATTGTTGCAGGTGAAGTGGATAAACAATAGTTATGAGGCAGTGTCTAGTAGGAAGTGGGATATTTTACTGATCGGGCTCGCATTTTTGTTAGGTAGAGCAGTCATTCTAGATTCACTAATGTCATTTGCAGTAGCTTATTTTGCAGTTATCTATTTTATTCGTAAAGATTTGGCACTTATGACAGGTATTATAACGGTACTAGGCAGTCTGTTCGCCATTACACCAGCGCCTTTATGGATTGCATTAGAAATTCTCGTTGTATATTTACTATTTCGTGGATTACAGGCTTATGAACGAGTTGCTATTTCTAAAGTGCCACTTGTTGTTTTCATAGGGGTATTGCTCGTACAGCTATTCCGTACCTCTATTGGAAATTCTTTAGATTGGTATAATCTTACGATGGTAATTGTCGAAGCTACACTTGCCTTTATTTTGACGTTAGTGTTCATTCATGCCATTCCAGTCATTACATTTTCACGTAAATCAGCAAAGTTGAAGCACGAAGAAATCATTTGTGTCATGATCCTACTCGCATGTGCGATGACTGGCACTGTAGGTTGGGTTGTGGAAGGGGTTTCAGTAGAACATGTGCTATCTCGGTATATGCTGCTCATCTTCGCTATTGTAGGAGGTGCACCACTAGGTGCGACGGTAGGGGTAATCGCAGGCTTAATTATCAGTCTTGCTAATTTTAGCGCGGTGCTACAAATTGGTGTTCTTTCATTCGCAGGTTTGTTAGCGGGCTTACTACGTGAAGGTGGAAAGCTTGGGTCTGCATTTGGCCTATTACTTGGTACCTCCATTTTAACAGTATATGTAGGTGGGCAGGGTGAAATATTTACATCGGTGTGGGAATCAGCATTTGCCACTTTACTGTTTTTGTTAACACCTAAAGGAATAACGAATGCGATATCGCGGTATATACCTGGCTCGCTAGAAAATAATAAATCACATTATGAGTATGCAAAACATATTCGCAATGCTACGGCAGCACGAGTATTTCATTTTTCAGATATGTTCAAACAATTGTCGAATAGCTTCTATCCGAATTACGTAAGTGGACAAGCAGTAAGTCAAGAAGAAAAAGTGGTGCAGTTTATCGATGCTGTTGCGATGCAGAGCTGTCATAATTGTCATAAGCAAAAATCATGCTGGGGTGATAAATTATTTTCAACGAAAAAAATGATGAATGAGATGATGACAAGTATTGAGGCAAGGCAAGGAGGATTGCAACAAGATATTCCACGCACATGGAAAGCGCATTGCAGTCGTGTAGATGAAGTGCTAACGGCGATGAAGCACCAGTATGAACTGTATAATCTCAATTATAAATGGCAACGACAAATTCATGAGCTGAAGGGACTTGTTGCCGATCAATTATTAGGAGTCTCACAAGTTATGGAGGATCTATCGCAGGAAATTAAACGCGAAGGTCAAACGCTGCATGTACAGGAGGAGCAAATTAAAGAGGCGCTAGAGGGGTTAGGTTTATCCATTCAGAGCATCGACATTATTAGCCTAGAGCTCGGTAATGTGGAAATCGAAGTACAGCATAGCTTTGATGGTGGTTTCGAGGAGTGTAGAAAAATTATTGCACCATTACTTAGTGATATATTAGGAGAAAATATTACGGTCCGTAGTGAATCATCATGGTCACAGCATAGTGAGCTGAAGCGAGCAATGTTTGCATCGGCAAAGCAATACGAAGTGGAAATTGGTGTAGCAGGCGTAGCAAAAGGTGGCGATCTATTATCGGGGGATAGCTTTAGTATCGTCGAGCTGGATAGTGGGAAGTTCGCAGTAGCAATTAGTGATGGAATGGGGAATGGGGAACGGGCAAGGCAAGAAAGCAGTGCCGCACTATCTATTCTTCAGCAACTATTACAATCAGGAATGAATGAGCAGCTAGCTGTCAAATCGGTTAATACAATATTGTTGTTACGTTCTCCTGATGAGACCTATGCAACGGTTGACCTTGCGATTATCGACCTCTATTCAGCAGATACAACGTTCTTAAAAATTGGCTCTACACCAAGCTTTATTAAGCGGGGCCAGGAGGTTATTCCGATATGTGCTAATAATTTACCTGTCGGAATTATTCAAGATATTGATGTCGACTTTATTCATATGGCATTATTACCAGGCGACGTATTAATTATGATGAGCGATGGTATTTATGATGCACCGGGATATGCGGTTAATAAGGACTTGTGGATGAAGCGCGTCATAGGAGAATTGAAGAGTAATGATCCACAGGAAATTGCCGACTCTTTATTAGAGACGGTCGTAAGATTCCACGATGGAGAGATTGTTGATGATATGACGGTTCTTGTTACAAGATTGGATCGTTATGTCCCAGAATGGGCGACGTTTAAGTGGCCGGGGGTGGCGAAGATCGAACGTGCGCAAATTGTATCGTAGAGATGCTTCAAAAATCGGACTTTGATAACGATGAGTAAGCTGCCGTAGCGTACTCGACATCGAATATGAAACGAACTTGGAAAGTACGGTTCGCGTGTACCAACTACGTACTCTTGCGCTTCCGCCTTTCTCAAGTAACGTTCTATCTTCTCGGTTCTGAAAGCCCACTTTTTGAACTCTTATTGGAAGAGGAAGTTCAAAAGGAGGATTTTAATAACGAAGTGATGCAAGCAGGTTACTCGGCATCATAGCTGAAGCCTGCTTTTTGCGTTGACCATTTTCTGAAAATTAGCACTCTAGTGAATAACTGGAGTATAATTACTAGATCTAAGAAATAAGTAGTTTGCTAGGGTTAACTTCCTCTCATTTCGGCAAAGATAGAGCTATATAGTCCTATCTATGTCTGGAATACGAAGACTAGGCTTCTGATCTGCTTTTCACGAGTAGATAACGAAGTG
>DXHF01000060.1 GCA_019113605.1 Candidatus Paenibacillus intestinavium | reverse complement strand
GTCATATCGAGGAGATGCGCTTAGGAATTACACGAGTTGAAGATGTACCTGGCTCAGAAGCGCCTAGATTGTATTTCGAATATTTGGCAGATGGCAATCCATCAATATTAGAAGGTGTATTTCTTCATAATGAAATTGATATGCTATCACTAGTCTCATTGGCAACGCGTTTTGCTCATTTGTTAAGTGATACTGAAATTACTCATTATGTACAGCAGCCATCAGAGCCAGAGGAAATGGTTCGGACGGGTCTGTGGTTAGAGAAGATGGGGTTAACTACTTATTCAGAACAATTATATACGATGGCAGTTCATGTTCCGAATACCGCCTCCAATACGTTAATGCTACTAGCTATGCGTGATAAGAAGCAACGACATATGCCTCGAGCACTGTTACTTTGGCATCGAATGGTTGAACATATCGGTCAATTTCCACATCGAGATGAGATTGATGCTGCAATTGAGCTTTCAATGTATTACGAGCATAAGACGAAGCAATATGATAAAGCTTATCATTATGCAACGATCGCTTTGGAGGCATCATTGAACTATATGAATTATGCTCGTCGTAAACTGCGTAATGAACAGCAACAAATCGAAGCGATCCGCAAACGTTTGACGAGAATAGCGAAAAAAGACGATAATAAGATAGTAACTGGGAGCTAATGCTAGGGTTTTCCTGCCATTAGCTTTTTTTCTCTGTAAAGAAATGAATTATTATGTTATCTTGAATATTAATGAAATAAATTTATTGTAAGAACATTATTAATTGAATGGCATCTTTGTGATCTGTTCATATAATAGGAGAAGGATAAAATGTCAGCTATGCATAACAAATATAAAGCATTGCTTATTGATTTGGACGGTACGATGTATCATGGAGATACGCCAATCGAAGGTGCAAGTCAATTCATAACATATTTGCAGGAGCATAATTGGTTATATCGATTCGTTACGAATAATTCTTCGGCGACGGCACAGCAAGTTGCCGAGCGTTTGAATACGATGGGAATTTCTGCGAATGCTGAACATATATGCACGTCTGCTCAAGCTACTGCACATTATATAGCCAAGCAATGTGGTTCGAATCAACCAAAAGCTTTTATAATTGGTGAGCACGGCTTACGGAGTGCATTGTTAGATGCTGGAATCGAAATTACAGATGAGAATCCAGATTATGTCGTTCAAGGAATTGATAAATCGTTCAATTATGATAAAGCTTCTCAAGCGATTACTTTAATTCGTGCAGGTGCGACATTCATTATGACGAATCCAGATTTGTTACTACCTGCCAATGGAGGCTTCATTCCTGGAGCGGGGTCAATTGGCGCGATGCTGCAAGCTTCATCTGGCCAGCAACCGATTGTTATTGGCAAGCCATCGAAAATTCTTGTTCATTACGCGCTGTCTCAGCTTGGCATTGAAGCACATGAAGCGTTAGTAGTTGGTGATAATATGTCTACTGATATTGCAGCAGGTGTTCATTCTGGTTGTGGTACTGTGTTATTATATACAGGGTTAACGAATGCTAATAATAAGTCATACTATACGGAGCAGGCTGGATGCGATGCTAATTATATTTTCGAAACGATATATGACTTCCAACACTTTTTGATGAAGAACTAATATTATTATTTGATCAAATTTATTACCCAATAGAATAGAGTAGATGTAATGTTCTTGGAACATGATAGGGAGGATTTCAAGCATGTACGAATTACCAGAATTAGACGTTATACGCGCTGTATTAGCTGAAAAGTATGCAGGAGCTCCGATAACGAAAATCGTTGTAAATAGTAAAGCAATAGTAGGTAAAAAAACAAGATTAATCGATGCATTAGTGCACGCGACGATATGGTTTGTCGAACGCCGAGCAGGTCATCTGATCTTGCATCTTGATACGGGCAAGCGTTTGATGATTTATTTACAAGAAGAAAGCCGTTTTTATGGTGGCGAATCTGGCGAAGCATTGAAATCAGGTGCACATTTGGTATTGTACTTTAATAACCGCTATGTCGCTTTCTATGATCTAGCGGACGAAGCTGTTCAATTGCTAACGGTTCGGGAAGTGGATGACCAACTGAAAATTTGTGGACCAGACCCGCTTGATAAGCGCTTTACATTGAGTGCACTACAGCTTGTATTAGGGAAAAAACGTAATTATTTGAAAACACTACTGCTTGATGCTACGTTAATGACGGGAATTGGAGCAATTTATAGTGATGAAATATTGTTTGCAGCGCGCCTGATGCCTAATCGTAAAGCAAATACGTTAACAGCAGCCGAGGGTGAAGCTTTATATACAGCACTGCAAACGATCATGAAGAATGCAATTGCTGATGGTGGGTCTAGGGAGCAAGCTTTGTTTGCACAGGACTCATTTACAGGGAGCTATATTGACAAGTTACAAGTTTATCATCGTGAAGGTGAGCCGTGTCACGTCTGCTCAGAGCCAATCCAGCACATTGTTGTAGCAAAGCAAAAAAGCTTTATATGTCCAAATTGTCAGCAATAAAGAATGAGCTGCTTCATTGCTAAGTACAAAACTTGGTATTAGTATAAAGGAGACTGTCATATGATTCATGTCTATTTAGATGATTTCCGCAAATGTCCTACAGGTTTCGTACTTGCAAAAGATGCGGCTGAGTGTAAATTGTTAATTGATATGGAAGAGATCGATATACTATCTTTGGATTTTGATCTTGGTTGGAATCAACCAACAGGTTATGAAGTCGTTCGGCATCTGATTGCAACAGGTAAATTTCCAAGGACGATCTATTTGCACACATCAAGTATGTTTGGTCGTGAACAAATGTATGAAGCTTTGAAGGAATCAATACCAGCTGATGTTGAACTGTTCGGCAGAGCGATGCCTCAACAAGTTATTGATGACATTAACAAAAAATCAAATTGAACGATGAAAGAGGCAAAACATGAGTAAGTGGATCGGTACATCTAATAAAAACTTTTCTCCATATGCAATGGAGGAACTGCGCAGAACATTTACAACAATTCATTTCACACAGCTTGTACCTGGTGAAGTGTTTTTATTCGATATTCCGATGGAAAGTGATGAGGTTGGGCAGCAATTGTCCACTTCGGAACTTATCTTTCTAAGACATGTGCAACCCATTGATCGTGAATTTACATTAACAGGACAAACGACAGATGTAGAGCAGCTTGTTCAGATGATTTCTTATATTGAATCTTCCATCGCTGACAAACAAATTGCGATCCATATTCGTACAAGCCGTGATAGCTTACTTGTTAATACGAAGGCAGAAATTAAAGAGGTTATGGAAGCCGCAATTGTAGAAGCGGGTGGGCAGTTAGTTTTACAAAACCCGGATCTTATTATTGCTATTTATGCGCATCATTCTCATCTTTATGTTGGCTTTGGAACGATGGAGGAGATGCGTTCAGATTGGCCTGGTGGTGCAATTCGTTTCCAACGTGAGGAAGGACAAGCTTCTCGTGCCAAGTTCAAGCTGCTTGAGGCGGAGAAAGTATTTGGACTAGATCTAACATTATTCAAACAAGCGATCGACGTTGGCGCAGCTCCAGGAGG
>DXHF01000059.1 GCA_019113605.1 Candidatus Paenibacillus intestinavium | reverse complement strand
GCGAGCATATTCAAATTCGCTAAAACCACTAAATACCATTTTAGCAAACTTTCGTCCTTGTGTAGCTTCAATCAGCTTCAAGCCATCCATCATCGGCATTTTTATATCTGTAATCAATAAATCTAATTCATGATCGCCAATTTTATCAATATGTGTGAGTGCATCAAAGCCATTACTATATGATCCTATAACCTGTATATTCATATCTAATCTACTAATCATCTTTTCAAATCCAGCACGAATCATTGGTTCGTCGTCTACAATAATGACGTTCATCATACACACCCCCTACGAAATCGAGTATGCTAGCGACTTACTTCACCGCACCACTCGTTACACCCGCAAAAATGTAACGTTGTAAAAACATATACATTATCGCTGTAGGAATCATAATAATAAGTATCGCTGCCGAGATCAATTGCCAATCACCACTATTATTTCCGAAGAAGCGCATCAATGATGTGGATACGACCACATGTTCAGCTCTTGGTAAATATAAGTAAGGTACGAAGAAATCATTATAAATAGCAATTGTCTTCAAAATAATAATCGTTACCGTTGCCGGTGCTAGTAATGGGAAAATAATAGTACGGTAAATTCTAACTAAAGACGCTCCTTCAATCATAGCACTTTCATCAAGTTCATAGGGAATATTTCTTATAAACTGCAAGTAAATATAAATCTGAATTATGTCTGCTCCCACATATAATAATACTGGTCCCATCAGATTGTTTGTTAGACCTAATGCCATAATTGTTTTGTAATTAACTACTTGTGTAGTTATTTGTGGAATTATAGTAGCAAATAGAAACAACCCTACTATTGCGCCTTGAAATTTAAACTGAAAACGTGAGATTGCGTAACAAAATGCTGATCCTAACAATATATTGAGCACTAAAGTGACCAAAATAATCGTTAACGTGTTGCCAAATGCCAATAGAATAGTAGCTTGCTTAAATGCCTTCGCAAAATTTTCAAAGTAAAATAAGGAATCTGGCAAAGAAATAGCTGACGTGCTATTAAATTTATCCTTCGTCTTAAAAGCATTAACAACAATAATATAAGGTGGAAATAGGATAACTAAACCCGCTAGCGATAATATGATATATTTCAATGCTTGTGGTATGTTTTTCACTAAGCTCATTCTAATCATCCTTCCTTGAAAGAATATACCTTTGAATCGAAAGTACAAATATAACAAATACAAGTAATACAACGCTCATCGCAGAAGCAAGTCCAAAATTATTAAATTGGAACGCTGTCTCAATGATTTTCATTACAAATGTTTCACTCGCATGGGCAGGTCCACCTTTCGTCAATACGAATGGCAGGTCAAACACTTCTAATGCTCCAGTTACCGTTAAGAACAAATTAAGTTCAATGATCTTATATATATTAGGCAGTGTGATTCTCGTAAACTTCTGCCATCCGTTTGCACCATCAATTGAAGCTGCTTCATATAAATCTTTTGGAATTGATTGTAATGCTCCCAGGTAAATTACCATATTAAATCCCATAAATCGCCATAGTCCAACTGATGCCAACGTATAGTTAACATACTCTTTTGTACCTAGCCAGCTTGTTTGAGATAATTGATCAAAACCTAATGCACCAAGGATATAATTTAGTGAACCATTTGTCGTATCGAATACATATCCGAATAAGTAAGCTACAGCTACCCCGTTCAATATATAGGGAAGAAATAATAATAATCTAAAACCATTACGCCCTCTTAACTTAGTATTAAGTAATACCGCGAAGAAAAGAGCGAGAATATTTTGTATAATACCTACCACAAAGTATGCAAAATTATGTTTGAATACGCTAAATATACTCGGATCTGAAAAGACTTCGATATAGTTGGCAAAGCCAATCCATTCTTTATTAGCGCTCACTCCATTCCATTTCATAAAACTTAAACGGAACAATTCAAGTGCTGGATAATATGCAAATGCAAAAAGGAGTACTAATGGAATAGTAATGAAAGAGATGAGTACGATTCTCTTTTGAGTATGAAACGATAAGTTATTGAACATCAATCGTCACTGCCTTTCATTCAGGTGTAATAACACTAGAGGATCATCGTTTCCGATAATCCTCCATATGTTCAATTTTTTATTGTGATACGCCCAAATCTTTTCTTGCTTTCGCCCAAGATTTATTCACTTTATCTAATACGCTTTGTGGATCATCTGACAATACAAATTCTTGTACAGTTGATGCCTGATCAAGACGAGCTTGGTTTTGAATTTCTGTTGCTAGATCTAATGGCTGAGCTGGTTCAAAATATTTCACATCGAAACTATTAAATTCAGCTAATTGAGCCAACTTTGGTTCTTTTGATTTCAGTGTTGGAATAAATCCTGCAAAATCATCATAACCAGAATCCTCAATTAGCCATTGGATGAATGCTTTTGCTGCAGGAACATTACCCTTTTTATTAACTGCGTAGAAGAAGTCAGGGTTAAGTGGAGCTTTAGCTTGACCGCTATTATCAACTGGGAACGGGAAGAAACCAATATTATCTGCTTCTGCACCATTCTCAATAACTTGATTAATTACCCAGTTACCAAGTAAATACATGCCGAATGTCCCGTTTGCAACGTCCTTTTTGGATTGCTCCCAGTTTGTAGAGTTAACGTCTGGCTCTAGGTATCCTTTAGTATAAAGTTCGCGAATAATCCCCCAAGATTTTCCGTATGCGTTATCCAATGTATATGGTGTATCTGTTTCTGTACGCTTGTTCTGGTGATCAGAAGCTTCACCTGTTAAAGAAGGCATATCATATACCCATACATCTAGTGGCCATTTGTCTTTGAAGTTAGAAGCTAGAGGGACAATGCCCGCTTGCTTTAACTGCTCACAAGCTGTAAGGAATTCATCGTAAGTTTGTGGTATTTCAGTAATACCAGCTTTTTTGAATGCTTCTTTGTTGTATACGATACCTACTGTTGAAGCTCCTGAAGAGATACCGTACATTTGTCCTTCATGACTTCTTAGCTCTGAGAAATAGATATCTCCCGAAAATTCAATATCATTAAGTGGAGCAAAGTATTCGGGAAACTCTGAATTAGCTAATGTAGGTAAAAATACTACATCTGGGAACTCTCCTGAATTCATGCGCACCTTAAGTGTCGCATCGTAATCCTGTATAGCCTCAAACTTAACATCTACATCCGGATACTTTTCCTTGAAGCGTTTGGCATAGTCGTCGTACGCCTCTCCAATCATATCTGTCCGATTTGTTAGAAAGATAATTTCCCCACTAATTTTTTCGTTCGCGGCTGGGCTATTTTCCGGATTTGTTGCCGGACTAGTTCCTGGCTCATTTTTTGTATTGCTACTACAAGCTGATAACACAGTTAGCATAACGATTACTGCTAACAATAACGAAATACTCTTTTTCATTGTTTTTCCCCCATTCATTTTTGTAAACGCTAACAAGATTAAGCTTATTATATTTAGTTTCTTGATAAAATGGTT
>DXHF01000005.1 GCA_019113605.1 Candidatus Paenibacillus intestinavium | reverse complement strand
ATTGATTGGCGCATGTATCCTCAAATGTCAATATGGATGCAACATATAGGGTTTACTATTAAAAATTGTATTGTATGGGATAAGGTTAATATGGGGTTAGGTTGGCAATATCGATTTTCCCATGAATTTATTATTTTCGCGACAAAAGGCCAGAAAATAAGAAGAATTTCAACTCGTTCTGCTAAAGATATTTGGTCGATAGCTCGTATCCCTGGAAATCAAACGATTCATCCAACGGAGAAACCTGTACAATTAATTGAAAAAATGATTTTAAATAGTACAGAAGAGAATGAATTGGTTGTAGATATGTTTTCTGGTTCTGGATCTGCTGGTGAAGCTACTCTAAAACTTAATCGTAAACTGGTAGCATTCGAGATCGATCCACACTGGTTTAATATTTCAGCGGAAAGATTGAATAAATACACTCTAGAATAGTAAACCTTTAATTAGTAAAATCATATGGTTGACGGAAAATTGACTATATATAGTGAAGATAAAAGCAGTAATAAAAGAAATACTGTAACCACTTGTTACGGTATTTCTTTTATTATATGTGGAGGGCTTATTTTATATATAAGAAATAATCGTATAAATATGATCTTGATCTTTTAATTGTTTGTTTTCGTCCTCTAATGCCTTTATACGGCTTTTTAGTGTCTTTATTAATACTTCCTCTGAACGAGGGCTTTTACTTTGTTTACGGGGAATTAATTCACTTATTCACTTAATGTCTCAATCGTGTATTCTTTAGAAATGAGGTAGACTAGCCGATAATATAATATCATCCATAATTCAGTAAAATTTACTGTATTACGAATAATGCATGCAAAAATTTTGAAGGGAAGATGCAGGAATGATTTTATATCATGGTACTAATGAACGATTAGCTAAAGTGATACTTAAAGATAGAGTAATTTTATCTAATCCCCCCGAACATAATTTTGAGGGTGATGTAAGTAAAAATAAATATATTCTCCCTAATACACATGGATATATTTATTTAACAAATAAGCTTTCTAAGGCTGCACACTATGGTTCAATTACTACAAGAAATGAAGAGTTTCAAGAACATTATGCTGCACGATATGGTTCTAAAGATAAACCGAAGTCATATGTTTTTAAGGTTGAGATTGAAAAAGAAGAATTAGAATTTGATTTCGATGAAGAAAAAGTAGTAAATATGGACCCAAGTGCAAAGAAAATAACAGAGTATACAGTAGAACAATCACTAGAAGCTCTAAATTCTACTCGTATAAAGAGAAATCTCAATCTTGGAGTAAACGTAATTGAATATGCGATATTTGAAATGGGAGATTGGTGGTACATTAAAAATGGAAATTCTGTTTCGACAGAGTGGATTAAATTATAATTTATAACTATGAATATCTAAATAAAGATGTTTGATAGCTATAAAGTAGAAATTATGGAATATCTCATAAGACATACAAAGCCACTCGTTAACGAGTGGCTTTGTATGTCTTATGAGGAGGTCCTTGTTTTTCCAAACGCTTGGAGTTTTGTAATTGCTATGTGTAATTATTTTTTGTTTTTGTTTCTGTGGATACCGCCTGGACCAAAGAACTGTACTAAGTTACATTGAATTCGACCATTGTAAAGCTTACGTTTTTTGTCTGCTATTTTGCCCATATAATGTTCAACCTCAAGTGAAGGACTGAATATGAAATGTGACCAAGTTGGATAATAAAGCGATGCTTTACCAAGCTGACGCAGTGCTAATTCAGCTTCTGTCTCATCACCAAGACGCTCACCATATGGAGGGTTAGAGATAATAACACCATAGTCGCCTTCGGGCTTAATTTTAGCTACAGGCAGCACATGAAGCTTAATTTCTTTGCCAAAGCCAGCTCGACGCACTGCTTGCGTTGCAATATCAATCGCATGCGGGTCAATATCAGAGCCTGTAATTTGAAGCTTAACATCGTCCTTTACAGAATCAAACGCTTCTTCACGAGCTTTTTCCCAAAGCTCGCCTGGGATATTGTCCCATGCCTCACTATCAAAGCTACGACGCGTCCCAGGTGCAATATTCCAAGCTTGCATTGCAGCTTCAATAAGAATAGTGCCTGATCCACAGAAAGGGTCATATAGCGGGCGGTCAGGCGTCCAACGAGATAATGAAACAATAGCAGCGGCCATCGTTTCACGTAGTGGAGCCGCTGTTGCAGCAATACGATAACCACGTTTATGAAGTCCAGAACCGGATGTATCGATCGTAAGTAATGCTTCATCATTCAGTAATGTTACTTCGAGAACATATAGTGGTCCGTCCTCTGGAAACCATTCGGTATGATGCTTTTCTTTCAATTTCTCTACGATTGCTTTTTTCACGACACCTTGTACAGCAGGAACGCTTGTTAGCTGTGATTTGTGAGAGCGGCCATTGACCGGGAACTCAGCATTAGCAGGCAACCATTCATCCCAATTAAGTGCCTTTACACCTTCAAATAAATCATCGAAAGTTGTCGCTTGAAATCTTCCCATATTAACGAGCACACGACCTGCGGATCGTAACCAAAGATTCGTACGAGCAATATCAAGAAAATCCCCAGTGAAATTAACTCTACCATTCTCCGTTTGAGTATCTGTATATCCAAGCTCTTTCAATTCACGAGCTACAATTGCTTCTAGTCCCATTGGAGCAGTAGCGATTAAATTCAGTTTAGCCATCTGTTAACACTCATTTCTTTTTTCTATTAGCCTATAAACCTTTAGAGGTATTGTATCGCATATTGGCATAATTACAAAGTGCAACGTATTAATAGTGCAACTTGTCACAATGCCTATAAAATCATACAATAAACTGTAGGCAAAAATATAGCTTTTTGCATAAATATTTAAATTTGAAGGGAAATATTATGGTGAACATAGAAGAACGGTATATAGATGGTTTATTCGAGCGTGATGAAGTACTAGAAAAGATTCGTGAAGGGACAGTAGCGCATGGTATGCCCGACATTGCTGTAGCTGATGGATATGGTAAATTACTAACGATGCTTGTGGCGATGAATCGAGTAACGAATGCTTTAGAAATCGGAGCTTTAGGTGGCTATAGTGGTGTTTGTCTTGCACGTGGCTTGCAAACAGGAGGACAGCTTACTTGTCTTGAGTTATTGCCTCATTATGCAGAAGTGGCGCAAAAGCATGTGACGGAAGCGGGCTTCGGTCATTGTATTAGCTATAAAGTTGGCGATGCAAAGGCTAGCTTAGAGGAGCTATATCAATCAGGACAGAAATATCAATTGTTCTTTATTGATGCTGATAAGGAAGGGTATCCGATCTATTTGGAATATGCGATCAAGATGGCAGATCCAGGTGCATTAATTATTGCCGATAATATATTACTTCGTGGTCGTACAGTGAATGAAGCGAAGCAAGGTCCAGCCGTTCAAGCCGTTCGAGCATTTAATAAGCAAATCGTAAGTGATCCTCGACTAGAGAGCACGATTCTACCTGGGTATGATGGACTGGCTATAGCCAGGGTGAAGTAAGTATCGAATTTTGGAAATTACAATTTTAGAAAGTGTAAGGTATCTACAGTATAGAAATTAGGGGGGATACCATGTCCTGGAGCAAATTGAAGCAACAACTGGAGAGTTTTCTCAGTCCTGCGTTAGTTGGAAGGCTCGAATATCGTGCAACTAGCTATCGTTATTTACCCGATAAAGCGGGGATTTGTTATATTGCAGTAGATAAGAAGAATATGCTCAATATGAGTGATACAACGACTTCAATTAGATGGTATCAGACG
>DXHF01000058.1 GCA_019113605.1 Candidatus Paenibacillus intestinavium | reverse complement strand
AGCGGTTGAACGTTCGATAGATGAACGCAGATGGGTAGCTATTAGCGAAGTTTAGTAGGCATATGCTTCCAAAGTAACTTTTCGTTACAAGGAAGCTATCAATTACACGATACGAAAAGTTTGGTTTATGCTTCCGAAGTAACTTTTCGTTACAAGGCAGCTATCAATTATACGATACGAAAAGTTTTTAGGGGGAATAGATATGAGTAAAGCATTGATTGTATGGGGTGGATGGGATGGTCATCAACCGGAGCAAGTGGCGGAAATATTTAGGCAACAGCTAGAAGCAGAAGGATTTCAGGTTGATGTTCAATCATCATTGGAGGCATTTGCTGATGTAGAATATTTGAAAAGTCTAGATCTGATTATTCCAGCATGGACGATGGGAGAAATCGATCAGAAGCTAGTTGATAATGTTTCTATAGCTGTACAAAGTGGAGTAGGTCTTGCGGGCTGTCATGGTGGAATGTGTGATGCGTTCCGTAAAAATGTAGATTGGCAGTTCATGACAGGTGGTCAGTGGGTTGCTCATCCTGGTAATGATGGCGTTCAATATACGGTGGAAATTAACAATAGCACTAGCCCTTTAGTTGAAGGAATTAGTAATTTTGGAGTATCAACTGAGCAATATTATATGCATGTTGATCCAGCGGTAGAGGTACTAGCGACAACTCGCTTCCCGATTGTAGATGGTCCTCATGCTTTGAATAAGGCAGTAGATATGCCGGTCGTTTGGACGAAACGTTGGGGCGTTGGACGTGTATACTATAATTCACTTGGTCATCAAGCGAATATTATGGAAATTGATGAAGTGAAAGAAATGATGCGTCGCGGCTTCTTATGGAGTGCAGAAGGTAAAACATTAGCAGCGGGGGAATCCTCCAAAGCTGCCTACACAGGCATGCAAGACAACCAGTTATAATTTAAAATCGCATATTGGGATAAGGGTGAATATAGGAATGGATAAAATTAAGGTTGGTATTATCGGAGCAGGAAATATTAGTGGAATTTATTTGGAAAACGGTAGTAAATTCGATTCTATGGAAGTTATCGCTATTGCGGATTTGGATGTACAACGTGCAGTTGAAAAAGCAGAGCAGCATGGCATTAAAGGTTACTCTGTCGATGAGTTAATGGCTGATCCAGATGTTCAGATGGTTATTAATTTAACTATACCGCAAGCGCATGCAAGTGTAAGCATTCGAGCTCTTGAAGCTGGTAAGCATGTGTACGTCGAAAAACCATTTACAGTAACCCGTGAAGAAGCTGAGCAAGTTAATGCGATAGCAGAGCAAAAGGGGCTATATGTAGGTAGTGCGCCGGATACGTTTCTAGGAGGCGGTATTCAAACTGCGATCAAAGTAATCGAAGACGGCTGGATTGGAACACCAATTGGTGCAACTGCATTTATGTTAACGGGTGGTCACGAACGTTGGCATCCAAATCCTGAATTTTACTACCAAGTTGGTGGAGGACCGATGTTTGATATGGGTCCATACTACTTAACGGCTTTAGTTGCGATGCTTGGTCCACTTACGCGAGTGACAGGCTCTGCTAATATTTCTTATCCTGAGCGTACAATTACAAGTCAACCAAAGCATGGCACGAAGATTAAAGTAGAAGTTCCAACTCATATTGCTGGAGTATTGGATTTTGCTTGTGGAGCAATGGGAACGATACTTACAACATTTGATACACCAGGACAATCGACATTGCCAAGAATTGAAGTTTACGGTAGCCAAGGAACATTATTGGTTCCAGACCCTAACAATTTCGGCGGGGAAATCAAAATTAACCGAGCTGGAGCTTCAGAATGGACGAACATTCCTTATTTATTCAGCAATACAGATAATAGTCGAGGCTTGGGTGCCGCAGACATGGCAGCAGCAATTATTGAAGGACGCAGTCATCGAGCGAGTGGTCAATTAGGCTATCATGTGTTGGAGGCAATGCACGGTATTCATGATGCAGCAGCAGAGGGGAAACATTATATGATGAAGAGCAGCTGCGAAAAGCCAGCGCTTCTTCCTCTAGGTAAACGTGACTTTGAAATTATGTAACGATTCCAACTATTATATATAAAGTTATTATGAAAAGCCTACTTCAATGGAACAACTGAAGTAGGCTTTTAACTATGCTGGGGTAGTGCAAAGTATCCATTGTTTTTTCTTTACGTACTAGATAAATATGTAAAATAACCATATAATAGAAAAGTGTTGGAATTGTAAATAAAGTAGGAAGTCGAGGGACCTTTATGACAATACAATCTAGTGAGGAGTTAACGATAGCTCAGAACGCTACATATATTCTTATTTATAATGGTAATATAGTAACTGAGGTTGAGACTATTCAAGCGTCGATCGTCATACATCACGGGTTAATTGAGCAGATTATAACAGAGGAAGCTCAAGTGACAGATTGGTTATTAAAGCATCCCGAGGCAAAAATTATTAAAGCAATGGGTCATTATGTATTACCCGGATTAATAGATATCCATTGTGACGCGATCGAAAAGGAAGTACAGCCTAGACCTAACACCATATTCCCACTTGAGCTTTCTTTGCTAGAATTTGAACGAAAGCTACCGCTTCATGGTATTACAACGATGTATCATTCATTATCTCTAGGTGTAGGGTTAAGTCTAAGAGGGGTAAACCTTATGACAGAGCTAGTTCAACTTATTCATCGCTATAATTCAGAGCGGGGAATGGTGAGGAATCGTATTCATTTGCGGTTTGAGGTGACCTATCATGCTGGGCTACCTATTGTCGAGCAATACATTAAAGAAAACTATATTCATTATTTATCTTATATGGATCATTCACCTGGACAAGGACAATACCGGGCGCCAGGTTCATTTGAAAAGTATGTTATGAAAAATCAAGGCATAACCTCTGATGAAGTAAAAGTTATCGTTGATGAATTGCTAGAGCGACAAAGCGAAGTAGATTGGAGTCATTTGAAACAGTTAGCAATATTAGCCAATGAGCGCAATATTGCCGTTGCTTCACATGATGATGATACGATTGCGAAAATTGATCAAGCAGTGCAAAGTGGGGTAAGTGTAAGCGAGTTTCCGATTACATTAGAAGTAGCGCAATATGCAACAAGTAGTGGGATGAAAGTATGCGTAGGTGCTCCGAATGTCGTTCGTGGGGCATCGCATGATAATAATTTGAAAGCAGTAGATGCATTGCAGCATGGAGCGGCACATATTATATGTTCTGATTATCATCCTTCGTCTATTCTACAAGCGATTTTCAAGCTTGCTAACGATGAGGTGCTACCACTTCATGAAGCAACGAAGCTAGCAACATTGTATCCTGCCGAGGCGATGAGAATTGCGGATCAGCTTGGATCTATTGCAGTTGGCAAAGCGGCCGACATTATTATTGTCGACCACTTCCACCAAATCCCCTTCGTCCATACGACAATAGTGAATGGCGTCGTTGTATACGAAACTAGACCATATATGGAACGTTAATACGATGGTGATGCTGTTGAAGAATTATGATCGGATTGCAAATGCTCGAAAAGCGTGTTAACCATAGATGTTTGTAATGTTTCATTGGCATCCTTCCAGATAATCTCAAATAGAACGCCTAGTCCTGGTAACGCTCGTTCATCAGCATCTACGGAATCTGTAATCGTCTCATTCAGTTCAGTTATGCTGCTCTCTTGAACCCGTTGAATAATAGCTTGTCTTAGATCAAAATTTTGCATGCAAATAGTACCCCCTAGAACTTTTTGATAGTTTCTCGAAAATGACTTCTAGCAAAAAAATCACATCAGAACCAAAAACCTAATCGTATTCATTAATGCTGAGAAGATGACCCCGGAAAGCACATTGTTAAATTTGACGGTTATAGCTTTACTGTTCCCAGTTAAATGGGGTATCATTCAACTTATTGAACAAATTTGAGGAAGGTCTGTGAAATATAATGACGAGAGAACATCTACTTCTTTCCTCCGTTGCAAATGAACGTGTCAAGCTATGGTCATCATTACTGGAGAAGAAAAATCGTGATCGCCAAAATATGTTTATTATAGAGGGAATTCATCTTGTGAAAGAGGCAGTATCATCTGGAGCTGAAATCGAAGCGATTGTCTATGATGCTGATCGTGGTATGCCTGAAGAAATTGTTGCAATAAGTGAGCAAGTACGGTCATTTACGCAGTGGTATAAAGCATCGAAGCAAGTAATGGCCAAATGTACGGGAACGAAGTCTGCTCCTCCAATCTTTGCTGTACTAGGGAAATTCAAAGTTTCTGAGGAGGCGCTATACGATAAGAAAGGTCTAGTCGTTGTGTTAGATGGTGTACGTGATCCTGGAAATGTAGGCACAATTATTCGAAGCGCAGATGCTGTTGGAGCGAATGCCGTTATTCTCGGCAGGGGCTGCGTTGATCTATACAATCCGAAGACGGTCCGTTCAACGATGGGGTCACTATTTCATTTGCCGATTATTGAAGGTGATCTAACTACTTATATTCAGCAGGCTAAGGAGCAAGGTATTCACATTGTAGGGACAAGCTTGCAGGCAACAGATAATTGCTATAGCTATAATTGGCAGGCTGGATCCTGGCTTGTTATGGGCAGTGAGGGTGATGGTCTATCTAGCGAGGTAGAAGCGTTAGTGAATAAAACGGTTATTATCCCTATGGAGGGCAATAGTGAGTCGTTGAATGTAGCGATGGCGACGACCGTATTGTTGTATGAAGCGTTAAGACAGCGGAAGTTTAACAACTAATAAGATTCCAAACCAATACAAATTCTCGCATAATAGGGTTATTTCTAAATTAATGTATAGCTGATAACCTCTCATTAAAACTATTTTTAGAGTTTAAAGCGACTTTAGTGAAATTCCCGCAAGATATATTCGCAGAAGCCTTTTCTGCTGGTTGGGTGACAAATGGAGAAGTATGGTCGGAGTTAGTACTTGATAGGAACGTAACCAGTTGAACCACGGTGTACCGCAGTGGATTATGGAAGATATACTGAAGGTTTGCAAAGAGAACTTATTAGTCAAAAGAATCCTCTTGTTTGGATCAAGGGCACGGGGGAGCTTTAGGTACAACTCCGATATAGACCTCTATCTAGAAGGTGAGGGTATCTCCTATTACTTTCCTGCAAAGATCAAGGAAAAATCGGGAGTATACAAAGTTCAAGTTGTCATACCTGAATATGTAGATAATCCAGAATTATTGGAAAGTATTGCACGAGATGGGATAGTTCTTTTTAATCGTGCAGAAACTTAAACAAGGAACTCAACATATTGTATTTAAATACACTAAAGACTGAAAATTGGTCGGCGATTTGCCCAAACCATTCTTCAGTCTTTTTTCTATGCTCCAATGCGGTCAGGAATAAAGCGTAATAACGCAAAAAATATCAGTTTATTGTAAATACGAGATTGACAACAATCTTTTATAATGAATATGGCATCATTCTAGCATTGCAAAAAGTAAGTTTACATAGGAGATTTCTGTATTTAAGTAATGAATAGATTTTCATATTTCTAGATTATGAGGAGGAAGAATATGTTGGAAAACTCAGTAGTAAGCAAAGGAAGACGATTTCGAAAAGCTTTGGCATATGTAATATGTGTTAGTATGTTATTCTCTTTCATGCCGCCATCAAAGGTTGCAGCAGCAGATGAGATTATGCCGTTAAATGTATTTTATGAAGATTTTAATGACGGTAATGCCGACAGCTGGAGCATGTATGGATCAGCAGAAGCAGGAAATCGTGGTGTTTGGGCTGTTAATTCGTCACAACAGTATAGTATTAATGGAGCTCCAGGTGCTAAAACAATAGCATCAAGTAATTTCTTCCAAAATTTGGTTTATGAGGTTGATTTGAAAGTTGGTGGACTTAATTCTGATTCAACTGGCGTACTTTTTAGAGCCAATAACTTAACGGATAATGTTGCAGATGGCTATACGGGCTATTACGCGTCATTAACTGTTGATAAGAAAGTTGCACTAGGCAGAGTAACAGGGAATGGTGATGAATGGAAGGAGCTTGCCGTAGTTCCGGTTAGTTCGAATCAAGGTCATTTTAAGGTTGTAGCCGTTGGCAATCATATTCAAATTTATTTGAATGATATGAGCACTCCTGTCATTGATTTTGTTGATGATGATGGCAAACAAATTACTGAAGGGGGTCAAATCGGTCTACGTACTTGGTGGGGAACATCAACGATAGACAATATTATCGTTAGAGAATATTCAGAGCAAGCAACATTCGCACCAGAATTTAGTATAGCGGCAGGACATTACGAATCAATGCAAATGGTTTCATTGACTTCGAATACACCAGATGCAATGATTCGTTACACAATAGATGGAAGTCAACCTAATAGCAGTTCTCCGATATATACTGCTCCGATTACAGTGACATCTGTAACGGGTATTAAAGCATATGCAGAGAAAGCAGGAGAGATGGTATCTGATACGGTCGAAGCTCTCTATGTGATTGCTAGAGTCGAATCAGAATGGAAGAATGATTTCGAAGATGGAGAGACGGATGAGTGGACGCTATATACAGGAGTCCAAACAGGTGTATGGACAGCGGTAGATGGCCGATATGAAGTTCAAAATGGTAGAGGCGATAAAGCTCTTTTGAACGTTGATGCTGAGCATTTTGTAGTGGAGGCACATATTAATCCATATTCAAGCTGGCAAAATAGTGGTTTCGTCTTCAGAGTTACCGATCCAGGTCATGGTTCAGATAATATGAATGGTTATTATGCGGGGATAGCTTCAGATGGAACACTCGAAGTAGGAAAGATGAATTCAACAGACAATAACGGAGATGGCAGTTGGACTGGAATTACAAAGACATTCGCTGGAGTTATTCCTAATCAGAATAATCACTTAAAAGTTGTAGGGATCGATACAACCTACTACATTTATGTGAACGGAAAATTATCACTCCAATTTACTGATGCTGATTATACGACAGGTACAGTAGGTTTTAGAGCTTGGAATGATAATGAAAAAGTTACATATGACAATTTCCATTTTACAGGGTTAACTCGAAAAACGGGAACGTTTACAGACAATTTTGATGATGGAGATGCATCGAAATGGACGACGTTTGATGGTGCATGGAATGTATCTGATGGTATGTATAAAGTAAACAAAGGTTCTGGATTTAAAGCGATTGCAAGTGGCACTAGCTACAATAATTTCACTTACGAAGCCGATCTTTCAATCGGTACAGGCACGCGTGATGAAAATGCGGGCTTGCTTTTCAGAGTGAGCAATCCAACGATTGGTGCTGATAACTTGCAAGGTTATTATGCAGGCATAGGTATTAATGGTCGAGTGCAAGTAGGAAAGTTCAATAATAACTGGACGGAGCTAGCATCAATTCCATATCCGATTAGCTCAAATACAGTATATAAACTAAAGGTAGTGGCGGAAGGAAGAAATATTGAGGTTTACGTTAATGGTGAAATTGTAGTTAGCGTAGTGGATCGCTCCTATACAGAGGGTGCTATTGGTCTTAGAAATTTTCTTGTAGACGCTACCTACGATAATATTATCGTTAACGATATCGGTACAGTTCTGCAGCCGACCTATAATTGGTCTTGGGTTCAAGGTGCGGTATTCGTACCTACAAACGCTGTCAATCAAATTGAACAATGGCGCAGCTACGATCATGAGATTAACGATAGAGAACTCTCATATGCTAAAACGTATGGTATCAATTTGGTTCGTGTATTCATGCATAATTTACTGTGGGAGCACGATAAAGATAATTTATTAGCAAATTTGGAAGACTTCCTTTCATTGGCAGACAAATATGATATAAAAGTAGAACTCGTATTTTTCGATGATTGTTGGGGTGATTTTCCGATATGGGGAGATCAGCCTCTACCGAGATATGGCGCGCATAATAGTCGTTGGGTGGAAGCACCAGGTGATGCTGTTAAAGCAGATTATGCTGCGAATAAGGAGAAGCTGAAGCAATATGTTCAAGGTGTAGTTAACGCATTCAAGGAAGATGATCGAATTGCTATTTGGAATGTATTCAATGAGCCTAGTAATGGTGAAAGTGGTTTGATGGATACGGTTACGAAGCAAATTATGAACGATGCACGTATTTGGATTAAGGAAACTGGTTCAACATTGCCAATTACTTCTACTGGTGGACAGTTCTCTGGCGGACCTTTCTCAGATTTTATTACGTATCATCCCTATGAATCTGACTATCCTACTAATCCTGAAAAATATGGGCCAAATAGCGAAGTGCTAGCGGATGAAGTAATGAACCGCTTGACACAATCGGTACCTGGTGTAGTAGAAAATTTCGGTAAACAAGGTATGGGCTTTGTTATGTGGGAACTGGGTATCGGCCGTGACAATACTCGATTCCCTTGGGGAAGCGACGTTAATCCGTTGACGGAAGAACCGCAAGTGCCGTTTCATGGCGTAGTATATCCTGATGGTCATCCATGGGATGTGAATGATATTAAAGCACTAGTAGGCGATAAATATAATGAGCTGCCAATTTTTAATGTTCATTATTTCAAAGATGATAATTTCGCACAGCTTGTGAAGAAATCTATAACACCTCGTATTGATTTTGACCTAGGAGATGAGAAGGGCACAGGCTCAGTAGATCCGACCGTCGGTATTGGCGAGGACCATTTCTCTATTCGCTGGTCAGGAACGATTCAGCCTGTAGAATCAGGGCAATATACGATTTATGCTGACAGTGATAATATCGCAAAAGTGTGGATCGACGGAACACAAGTTATTAATAAGCAATCCAATGTTAGAGAAGAAGCAAGTGGCGTAATTACGCTAACTGGTGGAGAGAAGCTTGCTGTGAAGATCGAATATGTACACGGTACAGGCGATTCCAGCATGCATGTGAAATGGGCAGGACCAACTATGGCTAAGCAGGTAATGCTGCCGATCTATACAGAAATTCCTGTTGATACAGTTTCGATAACACCTATCGATGTTATTGTAAAGATTGGTCAAACCCAGCAGTTGCTTGCTGCAATAGAGCCTGTCAATGCTTCGAATCAACAAGTTACATGGAGCTCAAGCAAGCCAGGAATTGTACAAGTAAGTGCAGATGGTCTAGTGAAAGGAATTGCTGAAGGAACAGCAACGATTACCGCTATTTCAACTGATGGTGGCAAGACGGCTACTACAGCAGTAACTGTTGAGAAATCAACGATGTTCACCAATCCGATTGTACCCGTTTCAAGCGGAGCGGGCTCAGCGGATCCATCAATTGTATTCAAGGATGGATATTATTACTACGTGAAATCAGAAAATGATACCGCTCTTGTCGTGGCTAAAGCGAAAAGATTGGAAGACATCGGTGCTTCGCCACGTGTAACGGTATATACACCACCGGCAGGAACTAATTATTCCAAAGAAATTTGGGCACCAGAATTACAGTATATTAACGGGAAATGGTATATTTATTTCGCAGCCGATGATGGAAACAATGCGAACCATCGTATGTATGCGTTAGAAGGTACTACACAAGACCCGCAGGGCACATACACATTCAAAGGGAAAGTAACGGATGCTACTGATAAGTGGTCGATTGATGGTGCAGTACTGCAAGCAGATGATCATTCCTTGTATTTTGTATGGTCAGGCTGGGAAGGCGATATCAATGAGCGACAAAATATTTATATTGCATCTATGAGTAACCCGTGGACAATCAATGGTCCAAGAGTATTGATTTCTACTCCTGAAAAACCGTGGGAACTAAATGGTACACCTTATATTAATGAAGCTCCTGAAATATTGAAGAAAGACGGCAAAGTATTTATCGTGTATTCAGCAAGCGGAAGCTGGACTGACGATTATGCGCTTGGGATGCTGACTAATACAGATGGAAATTTCCTGAAAGCATCTTCTTGGTCGAAGAGCGGTCCGCTATTTAGCAAAGTACCAACAAGCTTCGGGCCAGGTCATAATACCTTTACGACTTCACCAGATGGTACAGAGGATTGGATTGTTTACCATGCTACATTGAAATCAGGAGCTAGCTGGGGAAATCGAAGCGTGCGAGCGCAGAAATTCACTTGGAATGCTGATGGTACACCAAACTTCGGAATACCTGTTACTTATGGTTCAGACGTAGAACAGCCTTCTGGTACACCGATTGTTGAGCGTTATAAGTATGAGGCCGAAGATGCTGAGCTTCACGGAAACGCAGCCATCGTTAATTCAGATAATAGCTCAGGCGGCAAAGTCGTGGGCAAACTCGATGCTGTAGACAATGATTTTATGGAATTTACAGTTGATGTAGCTAAAGCTGGAGATTACAGCTTAATTGTAATGGCTGAAAACGGCTCTGCTAATACTGCGATTGCCCAGCATAATGTTATTGTAAATGGTCAACCAACTGGAGTGATCTCTTACAAAAACTTTGGCTGGAATCATATTAATCCTTCTTCAATCGATGTTACATTGAAAGCTGGTTCTAATACTATTCGAATGACGAAGAAAACGAATTTTGCCCAGCTTGATTATATTGTACTTGATCGTATTACAGACATTTCGCAAAATATTCTTCCTATAGAATCGTTGAGCTTAGATAAGTCTATTATGAATTTGCAAGTTGGTGCAGTAGCTGCACTCACTTCAACGATGAAACCAATAATGGTTTCTGACAAAACGGTAATAGCGACAACTTCAAATCCAAATATTGCGAGCGTAAAACTTGTTAGTACAGACAGTGCAACAGGAGGCGCAACGTTTGAAGTAACAGCCCTGCAACCTGGAACGACAAAGATTCGTGTTGTGAGCGCACATAATGGGGCAGTGATAGCTGAAAGTACAGTAAATGTACTACATGCACCATTAGAACCTGATCTTTCGTCCTTCACAGTGGATCAATTTGACTCCTCTGTATTGAATAACGCTTGGTCAATTTTCCAAGAACAAGCTTCTCATTGGAGCTTAATGAAAAATGCTGACTTTATGACGATTACGACAACGGCTACCGACCTATTTCAAAATAATAACTCACAGAACAATGTGTTCCTGCAAAATGTTCCTGTAGATAGTGATTTTGAAATCGTAACAAAGCTAACTGCGCCAGTTGCGAAAAACCATCAGCAGGCAGGTTTAATCGTATGGCAGGATGCTGATAACTTCGTTAAACTAAACCATGTTTGGGCAGACGGTCAGGTACTGGAAACAGCATATGAAATTAATCAACAATATCGCAAGCCGAATAATTTTGTTAAGCATCCAGGTGGAGACACACTTACGTTGAAGCTTAAGAAAATGGGTACTGTTTATACAACTTATTATTGGGATGGCTATGAATGGATAAAAGCAGCAAACGATGTTATTGCAGATTTGAAAAATATTAAAGTAGGATTTTATGCAAATAATATTGTCGCTGCAAACGATCCTATCGATGCGAAGTTTGATTACTTTGCGATTAGAACGATCGCGGGAGGAGTAGAGTTAGCTCCCCAATCAGCTACATTGCAAGCAGGAGAAACGGTGCAGCTTACGAATACGGGAGAAAGCAAAACAGCTGTTAACTGGTCCTCCTCGAATGAAAGTATTGCAACGGTAAGTAATTTGGGATTAGTCACAGCTATTGCTCCAGGTAGAGCAGTGATTACAGCCACTTCCATTAACGGTGATTTCAGTTCACAATCAATCGTTACGGTTCAAGGTGAAATTATTTCTGGAGAAGTTTTGTATAGCGAGGACTTCTCAAATCCAAGCGCAAGTGATTGGAGTACGTATGACGGTATCTGGTCATTCCAAGACGGTGCTTATACGGTTAAGAATGGTGAAGGATATAAGGCAGCATTGAATACACAGCAATTCACTGACTTTGTAATGGAAACTGATGTGAAGATCGTAAGTGGAACTGAAGCGGGTTTATTGTTCCGCGCTTCTAATCTAGCTGTCGGATCAGATGCGCTAGATGGTTATTATGTTGGTATTAATGCAGCGAACAAAGCTGCTGTATTAGGAGTATTTACAGCTGGTAAGTGGAAAGAAATTGCTACTAGAAATTTACCTATTTATACGAACCAATGGTATACGATTAAAGTTGTCGTCAGTGAAAATCATATTCAGGTATATATTAACGATAATCCGCTTAACGTTAATCCTTATCCGAAATTTGATTTGGCAGAGACTTCACATCCTGCAACGGGATCGATCGGCTTTAGAACATTCAAGGCTGAGGCTCAATTTGACAATGTGAAGATTAGCTCTTATGTAGAAACAATAACGGAACCAACGTATACGAATTTAGAGCAGCTTCCTAACATTGCTGACCCACATGTAATGTTCTATGAAGGAATGTATTATTTATATGGAACGCATACGGCTGATTATCCGAATATGCCTAATGGCATCAAGGTCTATACATCAACTGATCTGGTAAACTGGACAGAGCATGGATACGCTCTAGAAAAAGCCAACTCGTGGGGGAGTGACCGTTTTTGGGCGCCAGAGGTTATTGAGCGAGATGGGATTTTCTACATGTATTATGCAGTTCAAGAGCGTCTAGCGGTAGCGACCAGTAATTCGCCGCTTGGTCCGTTCGTCCAAGAAGTGAAGGAACCGATGCATCTCAATACGCCAGAGATTGATGCACATATTTTCACAGATGATGACGGAAAAACTTATATTTACTTCGTTCGTTTCAATAATAATAATCATCTTTTAGTTGCTGAGCTGAACGATGATATGAAGACGATGAAAGAAGAGACGATTCAATTTGTGTTCGCTCCTACACAAGAGTGGGAAAAAAGTCAGAAGCAGCCGGTTGCGAGTATTAATGAAGGGCCATTCGTAATAAAACATAATGATATTTACTACATGACATATTCTGGAAATCACTTCCAAAGCCCGGATTACGGAGTAGGCTATGCAACTGCACCAACACCTACCGGACCTTGGACAAAATATGAGTTCAACCCAATTATGAAATCGAATGAACTCGTGCCGGGGGCAGGTCATCATTCATTAATTCAGTCTCCAGACGGTACAGAATTGTTTATGGTCTATCATACACATTACGGTGATGGTCAAACCGAGCCAAGAAAGCTGGCGATTGATCGTGTGAAATTCGTACCTCAGGAAAATGGTCCAGATGTAATGGAAGTGTGGGGTCCTACGATCACACCACAGCGTATGCCATCAAATGGTACTTCCGTTGATGTTAACTCCATTATATTAAGCGGACAGGGCGGAGCGTCTGCGATTACTACAAAAGGTGGCACGCTGCAGCTTAGCGTAACAGTACTTCCAAACGAGGCAACGAACAAACAAGTGATCTGGACTATTGACAATGGAGCGCAATTTGCTTCCATCTCAGACAGTGGACTGCTAACAGCTTTGGCAGATGGAGAAGTAACGGTAAAAGCAACTGCAGTAAGTAATGCTACTGTTGTAAGCAGCATTGTAATTACTGTATCTGGTCAGACAGAAGTTGTGGAGCCAACACCACTAACACCAACAACGCCTACTACTCCTACAGTTCCGACACCAGCCGATACTGTGAAGATTGAGGGTAATGTGTTGACGGTACTTGATCTGAAGCCAGATGCGAATGGTTTCTTAATGATTCAACTAGCAGCTTCCGATTTTAATAAGCTGCTTTCACAAGCAGTAGATCAGTCGATTATTATTAATGTTCCAAATACAGCTTCAGGGAACAAAGTTGTGCTAACGTTAACTGCGGCTCAGCTTGCAGCAGCACAAAGTGGTGTTCTAAATGTGAAGCTCGTTATCGGTGCAAAGGAATTTACAATGAATGCTGCTTCATTAAGTAAGCAATTAAACAAAGGGGCAGAAATTTCACTTTCTGTTTCCAACGTGAATAATGACAGTCTGCCTGCTGAGGTTGGCAAAATCGTTGGTACGAAGCCTGTTTATGACTTGAGTCTAACGATTGACGGAGTCAACGTGACAGCCTTTGGCGGAGAGCCGATTAAAGCAGCGATAGATTATAAGCTTCAATCGAATGAAAACCCGAATCAAGTTGTTGTTTACTATATTAACGACAATGGCGATTTGGAATTGATGAAGCGTGCGAAGTATAATGCAGCGACTGGCAAGGCTGAATTTGAAGCAACACAAAGCGGACGATATACGGCATTGAACAATACGGTAACATTTACTGATATTTCTAATATTGCGTGGGCGCAAGCTAGTATTGAAGCACTGGCAGCTCGTGGTATTGTAAATGGAGTAGGTAATGAGCTGTTTTCACCAAAGAGCAACGTAACTAGAGCTCAATTTATTACGATGCTGATGAACGCTTTCGAATTCACTGATACTGGCGCAGTAAGCTCGTTCAGTGATGTACAAGATGGAACTTGGTATTATGATGCTGTAGCTCTAGCACAAAAGCTTGGTATTAGTAAAGGGAAGCTTGATGGCAGCTTTGGAGTACAAGATGAGATTACAAGGGAAGAGATGGCGGTTATGGCTTATCGTGCATCAAAGCTTGCTAATGTTACTCTAGGTACTAATGGAATAGTTACACCATTTGCTGATCAATCTTCTATTGCTGATTATGCTGTTGAAGGTATTAATGCAATGCAAGGAGCAGCAATTGTAAATGGTAAAGCTGCAGATCGTTTTGCTCCGAAGGATCATGCTACAAGAGCAGAAGCGGCTAAAATTATTTATAGTTTGTTCATGCTTCTTCCGTAATTGAAATTATTAGCGAAATAAAGTCGAATTAGATACCTCAGCTCGTTTTAATAGAGCTGGGGTTCTTTTCATTATGCAGCTTTTTTGTAGTAGCAATCCCCGTCTCAATATGCGAGCGAACGCGGTAGTACAAGGATGAATGCGAAATATAGAAATAAAGAAAGAATGGAATATTGTAAAAAAAAGCTTAAAATTATAAATCTATCTCGGATCAAATCTGCTAATTTTAAAGTAGACCATTGTACTAGTTATCTATATGTTGGAGGTGATGATGCTGTAGATTCGCATATGCGACATCGTTGTCGAGCGATGTCGATCAGATTCCAGCTTGTAAGCGATTTCTCAGCTTATGTCGGTAGTTGTCCCAGCATAAGGTGTAGTCGGGCTGGGAATAAAGACGGCAGCGAATGCTGAAAGGCTATTCTAATTCAAGGAAAGGAATGAAAAAAATGAAATTGTTTTTACGCTATTTTAATAGTTTTATCATTGCGGTGTTATTAATCGGACTATTTCCGCTATCGGCATCTGTGCAGGTACATGCTGCAGGCGACGATGGAGGGGGGGGATCAGGTTTAGCAGTGAAAAGTCTTCAGCATGAGTATGGATATGTAACGGCAGTTACTGGTACTGCAGTTGATCTCGCTTTTGTTAACTTCAGGGCAGAGTTCATTGATGGTACATTTGGTACGA
>DXHF01000057.1 GCA_019113605.1 Candidatus Paenibacillus intestinavium | reverse complement strand
TGTCTCATCCTTCGCTAAATCATAATCACCCTCTCTAGTCATTACAACGATAGCACCTGCTTCTTGTAAATAATCACGCAAATATAAGGCAATGGATAAATTCAAATCTTTCTCAATCGCCCCTTGCTTACTCACAGCACCGCCATCCGCACCTCCATGACCAGCATCAATAGCAATCGTCATACCTGATAAGGGCATATTCCATGTCGTCCAAGTACTACTTTCAGGAATTACTCTCGTTAGAAAAAAGATTAAAGCTACAACTAACAACGCCGCCATACTTAAGCGAAGCTTCCCTTTAGGCGTAAGCCACACAATTAACCTTCGACGAAATATAGACATAGAAAAACCACCTCATAGCGATATTCATAGTATTGTACAAGCTACTGCTAAGTATGTACTCTATGTATATGGGACGAGGTGGTCATTTATTCTTGTATAGGTCGTTCAAAAAATGGACTTTGATAACGATGATTAGCTTAGTAGTGAATTCGACGTCGATTATGACCCCCATTGAAAGCCTGCGTGTGCTCACGTACACGAAACGTACGCTGTGCTACTCGTTTTCACTGTGGGTCATCTTCTCGGTTTGCGAAAGTCCATTTTTTGAACCTTCATTTAAAGTTTCGAACAGTTGAACGCTCGTGTACTCAAGTGTACACTTTACTGGGTTTACTTTCATTGCTTGTCACTACGATGCACAGCCTCATAGTGTATTCGACATCGCATATATAGCAAACTTATGTTGTTACACTCATGCCTTCGATCAAAATTTTAGCAACTTCTGGTCTAGAGAATTCTGGTGGTGGGCATACGCCATCACGTAGCATTGCTCTTACTTTAGTTCCTGATAACGCCAGATGAACTGAACTATCATGCGGACATGTCTTCGTCGTCGCCATATTGCCGCAACTCTTACAGAAGAAGCTATGTTCAAAGTATAGCGGCGTAATGTCTAGATCCTCTGCTGGAACAGAACGTAGTAACTCTTGTGCTTCATATGTACCATAGTAATCGCCTACGCCTGCATGATCACGACCAACTATAAAATGTGTACAACCATAGTTTTTACGGACAATCGCATGGAAAATTGCTTCACGAGGTCCTGCATAACGCATCGCTGCCGGGAACACGCCTAAAAATACACGATTTTCTGGATAATAATTTTCAAGCAGTGCTACATAACTCTTCATACGTACATTGGCAGGAACATCATCAGATTTTGTCTCACCGACAAGTGGATTCAAAAATAATCCGTCAACAATTTCCATTGCTGTTTTTTGAATATATTCATGCGCACGATGAACCGGATTTCTTGTTTGGAAGCCTACAACTGTTTTCCAACCCTTATCAGCAAAGATTTTTCTTGTGTCTGTTGGGTCATAATAATACTCATTGAACTTCTCAGGTAGTGGACGATTCAACACTGTAATATCGCCACCGACATACGTGCTACTACGTTCATATAGCTTTTGCACACCTGGATGCTCAAGATCAGCTGTCTTGAACACTTGCACCGCTTCTTGCTGTTGATCGGCTGTATAGATGCTAGCCACATCGATAATACCATAGATCACACCATCTTCACCGATAAGTGCGGCTTGCTGACCAACTGAAATAGTAGCTGCCTCTTGCTCATTGATCGATAAAGTAATTGGAATACTCCATAGCGTACCATTAGCCAAACGCATCGTAGTAACAACCGATTGATAATCTGCTTCATTCATAAAGCCTTTTAGTGGAGAGAAAGCACCTACTCCGATAAGGTCCATATCTGAAATTGCCCAAGTGCTAACAGAAATTTTCGGTAATTGAGCAGCAGCTGCAAGTAATTGCTCACGTTTTTCTCCTTCAATTACCCGATTAACAAGCTCTCCACCATGTGGTTTAATTTGCGTCATTATTATTTCCTCCTAAAACTTTTCATTAGCTTCCTATATATCTTCTCTGTAAATGACAAGTTACTTCGGAAGCATTAACTAACTTTTTGTAGTCTCCTAAACAGCTTCTTAGTAACAAAAAGTGGCATCGAAAGCAATAGCTTAACTTTTCATTGGCTTCTCGAAAAACTTCCCCGAAATGAAAAGTTACTTCTTAACCATTAACCTAACTTTTCATTAGCTTCACGAGTAGCTTCTCTAGATATGAAAAGTTACTCGTGAAGTAGCAGTCAAAATTGTCGTACTATTAAAACAAAACTTATTTATGAAGACCACACTCAGTTTTTTCTTGGCCAGACCATCTACCTGCTCTAGGGTCTTCACCAGGCATTACTTGACGAGTGCAATACTCGCAACCAATACTCGGATAATAATTATCATGCAGTGGATTATAAATTACATTGTTATTACGAATGTATTCCCATACATCTTCATTCGTCCAATCAGCGATCGGATTGAACTTAACTAAACCGAATTTAGTATCGTATTCAATTTTCTTCGCATTCGCACGCGTAGGAGCTTGATCACGACGAATACCAGTTATCCATGCTTCGTATTGTGTTAAAATGCGTGTCAGTGGTTCAACTTTACGAATATTGCAGCACCCATTCGCATCAGTTTTCCAAAGCTCAGCTCCAAATTGTTCTGCTTGCTCCTCAGGAGTAATCTTCGGACTTACTTTAACAAATGGAATACCAGGATAACGTTCCGTCAAACGGTCTTTCGTCTCATAAGTTTCTTTGAAGTGAAAGTCTGTGTCCAAGTAAAAAATATCTGTCGTTGGACTTACCTTTTGCAGCATATCAACTAGGACAACATCTTCCGCACCAAAACTACATGCAAATGTAATATTCGGAAACGTTTCTACAGCGTATTTAATGATTTCCTCTGGAGTAGCACTTTCCAATTCAACAGCCTTCAATGCAATTAATTGTTCCTTCTCAATTAAATTCATAGTATTCCCCTCGCTTATGTTGTATTAAATTACAGCACGATATCTAAAGTATAGCTTTTTCTATAATTGACTTCAATAACTATTGATAACAAATTTTAACTTAGCTCGATAAAATACTTTTATCTGTAATGAAATGAACCGCTGAGCGCTGTTATAATAATATAAGTTGATAATAGAGAGGACTATTGGAACATGTTGAAATATACCATTTGTTTTATAAGAAGAGGCAACGAACTATTATTATTGAATCGTGTGAAGGCTCCCAACATGGGCTTATGGAACGGCGTAGGAGGCAAAATAGAGCCCTCTGAGCAGCCTATAGATGGCATTATAAGAGAAATCTATGAAGAGACAGGATTACGCGTTGACCAGGTACAAGTAGCAGGAATTGTAAAGTGGATTAGTGCTGAAGGTGAATCAGGCATGTATTTATACTATTGTGAACTACCTATTGACACAGTATATGCAACACCAGTCGAAAAAGATGAAGGGATATTAGCCTGGAAATCCATTGATTGGGTACTCGACCAGCGCAATTATGGTGTAGTCGATAATATGAAGCACTTTTTACCACATCTGCTGGCGGGAAATTTCGAATGTGAGCACAGATTCACCTATGATCAGAATGACATTGTTCAATATGAATGTTGTGAATTAACTCCGCAAAGGTACATAAGTATAGCCCACTGAAAATCGTTAAAAATAAAAGCCCTTGACCAGTGAAGGCCAAGGGCTTGAATTCCTTGAAATACAAGAGATATTAACGTTTTGAGAACTGAGGCGCACGACGAGCCGCTTTAAGACCGTATTTTTTACGTTCTGTAGAGCTGAACTAATACCTACAGGTCAAGTCCTAATTATTGTGTAAATTGAAATACAATGTTTTCTCAACGCTTCTTATCCAAATTTTCTCTTGCCAAAAGTCTCT
>DXHF01000004.1 GCA_019113605.1 Candidatus Paenibacillus intestinavium | reverse complement strand
AGAGATCATGGTATTGAAGATGTTGTTACAAAATTAACAGCTAATCCTGTACTTACGCCAGCAGTAGTTCAGTCATTGTCTAATAATGCACAAGTTACACCTGTCGTGAATGAATCGATTTTTGTGAAGGTAGACGAAGCGGGAGAGTATCGCCTTATCGTTCATATAATGTCACCGGAAACGAATGTTGCCCAAACGGTTTGCAATGTAACGATGAATGATCAGTTAATGACGACAATTCAAACGAACGGAACAGATGGCAAATGGATTAAGCAGAAGCTGGTTAAAGTCGAGCTAGAAGCGGGTCTATATGAGATGAAGCTAGACTTCGTGAAGCCAGGGATGCAGATCGAATGGATTGAATTCAAGTCACTATAAGCGATAGAGTTAGTTCAAAAAACACTCCAAGTATTAGACAAAATCTAATGCTAGGAGTGTTTTTTTATCAAAATGATATTTAAAATCATACTTTACTATTTATAGGAGGGCTTGCGATGAAAATCTTCAGAAGAATATTGCCGTTGTTAATACTTATATTAATAATTTGCTATTCTTCTTTGTATTTTTTTCAGAATAGCAAAAATGGTGCTCTTTGGATGAATGGTGTAAAGCAAAATGAAATCGTTATGACTATTCCTACCGGAAAGTTTTTCGAACATTATCTGTATGATAAGGGAGAAAACGAAATAGGTATAATCACTTTACGAACTGAGAAAAAGTTCGGTTTGTTCAATACATATAGCAAGTACTATAAATACATTGATACTGAAATTGATGGAAATCATAACGTATTAGTTATCGCGCGGTATCCATCTGTGAAGAATGGGTCAATCATTAGTTCCACAGTCATTGGAGGAATAGTATTAGAAAACAATGGAGATCAACTCGAATTGGAAATTGGGACAGAACATAAAAGCATTCCAATACTAGACGATCATAAAAAATACTTTCTTGCCGAGATCGGGCAAGTGGAAGACGCGCAGATAAAATTAATCGTTAATTAGAATAAAATATCTAGGAGACTATTTAAGTGTTTAACGAATTTTCTTCTAGCATGGAATATTTATCTCCATATTGTCTAATAATATGTTGCTCGCCCCAGTTACATAGCAAGTCTAATATGCTACTAAGACTTGTTCCATAGCACTACCGAGTAATGATAACTACTATATGACTCGAGACAATTTAGATGTAAATAATGGAGGAAAAGATAATGGTTAATAATTTGCAAGATACAACAACACTTCATAACGGTGTTAAAATGCCTATGCTAGGACTAGGGGTATTTCTAGTAGAAGAAGGTGCGGAACTTGAAAATGCAGTGAAAACTGCTATTCAGCACGGATATCGCAGTATAGACACTGCAGCTATTTACGGCAATGAGGAAGGCGTTGGTCGTGGTATTCGTCAAGGATTAGAACGAACAGGTCTTGCAAGAGAGGATATATTTGTTACGTCTAAAGTATGGAATGCTGATCAAGGTTATGAGTCAACAATCGCTGCATATGAAACAAGTTTAAGCAAATTAGGACTTGAATACTTAGATTTATACCTTATTCATTGGCCTGTAGCAGATAAATTCAAAGAGTCATGGAGAGCGTTAGAGACACTTTATAAGGAAGGTCGTGTGAAAGCGATTGGTGTTAGTAATTTCCTTGTACCTCAGCTAGAAGAACTAATAAAGGATGCTGAGATTAAACCAATGGTAGATCAGATGGAACACCATCCACGTCTAACGCAAAAAGGATTGCAAGCATTTTGTAAGGCGAACGATATACAATTTGAAGCATGGTCTCCATTAATGCAAGGTAAATTGTTAGATAATGTTGAATTAGCAGCGATTGGAGAAAAATACGGCAAATCAATAGCTCAAGTTATTTTACGTTGGAATTTACAAAATGGCGTTGTCACCATTCCAAAATCAACGAAAGAACATCGTATTGTTGAAAATGCATCGCTGTTTGATTTTGAATTGACGATAGAAGATATGGAACGCATTGACGGATTAGATCAAAATATTCGCGTTGGTCCAGATCCTGATAATTTTGATTTTTAATAATAAGCAATAAAGCATGTTTATAGGACGATCTCTACTCAGAATATATTAGGGTAAAGATCGCCTATTTTTAATTTTACTTTAATAGAACGTTAGTATAAGTTATGGTACGATAAGGTTCACTGATCATACAAAGCTGGAGATGAAACAAGACATGGATGGTAAATTGAGAAGTAATATTAAGCCGGGGCTTGAGGTTGATATCGTACTAAAGCAGGATCAACGTACAGGTAAAACATCGCGTGGAATAGTGAAGGATTTGCTGACTAATTCACCACAGCATCCGCATGGAATTAAGGTTAGATTAGAGGATGGCCGTGTCGGTCGGGTTCAAAATATTGTAAATAGTTAAGATAGTACACTTCTTGCAATAAAAAAGGTCAATGAAGCAGTTTTCAATAAGTAGCTTCGTTGACCTTTTATTAAACTATTAATATGGGAAATATTTACTATTAATTGGTTGAGATGTCATGAATAGATGAATATATTTGTAATTAAATTTTTCACATAAAATCAAAGAAATAACGGATAACATGGAATAATACGGGTGAAGCATAGGTTAAACTATCAATTCTACTTAAGTGGCTCTTTTTCAACGCTTCAAACTTATCATCATCACCAAGTAATAAGTCTCGCTTCAGTACGGAGACGGTTAGACTACCGAGAAATCCGCTTAAGCTAATAAGCATGCCTGATAGTATTCCAAATGTTAGATTAAGCGGTGTTAGATATGGATAGATTAAGTACGATACAAGTGTCGTTACAATAAAGGCACAAATGAAGCCGATCCAAGTTAAATTAGCATTGGCGGTTGGAACGACCTTTCCTTTACTATAATAGATCGATATTAGATTATGAACAACATCATTGAGCTGAGTCAATATAACGAGATATAATACTAGTCCTGCTCCATATTGCGGCGTTGCAAATTGGAAATACGCCAAATGGCTAAGACCGAAAACCATGAGCATAAGTCCCCATTGTACCGAGCTAACACTGCGGAGAAATCCGACTGTTCCTTTATTAATTAGTCGTGGAATTGGAATTAATAAAAATACATACACTGGGATAAATACAATAAACATCCCGTACCATTCAATATAGATCCAATAAAACTGCAGAGGGATAGACACGTATGCCCATAAATATAATCTTCTGTCTGCTTTACTTGATTTGATCATGGAGAAATATTCTCTAAGTGCAAAAAATGAGAGACCCATTAAGGAAATTAATGATACTAGCGGATTGAGCAGCGTAGCAAGGCCAAAAATAATAAGCATGCCCCACCACATTTTAATACGAGCTCCAATATTCGTATAATCTTTAATAGGCTGTATTTTGCGTATGATAACATATAACAATTGTATGACGGCGACAGCTGCCAAAACAATGACCAGTTTTACTAATGAACTGTCCAGAACGAATCACCAACTTAATATAAGGTAGAATTGCTTTGAAGGTTAATTTTTGAACATGAACCATAATAGGGATCATATGTTATTATGAAGGAAATGTACAACTTTTAAAAGGGGTTTTTGTATGTATGTCAAATAATCGATCGATTTATATTTTACTTACGAATACAGGAACGCTTTTTACGCGGATGATTCAAGGCTATACAAAAGCGCCCTATAATCACGCTTCGATTTCCTTTGACCCGGAGTTGTCTGAGTTGTATAGCTTCGGCAGAAAGCATCCTAATAATCCTCTGAATGGCGGCTTCGTTAAGGAGGATCTTAAGACGGGTACATTTAGCAAATACCCCAATACGACCTGTGTCATCTACGAGCTTCAAGTAACTGAGCGTGAGGTTGAGAAGATGGAGCGAGTGCTGCAAATTTTTGTTCGTAGTCGTCAAAAGTATATGTATAATATTTTAGGTGTAATCGGCATCGCGCTCAAGGAACCTGTTGAATTTAGCAATTCTTATTTTTGTTCGCAATTTGTTGCGGAAATATTAGAACGTTCGGGAATTAAGCTATGGAATAAGCTTCCTGCATTAGTAACACCCGATGATTTTCGGCAAAGCGAGCGGCTAGTGTTAGTTTATGAAGGTAAATTAAGTGATTATAAAAGTCGATAGAAAAATCTAACATATAGGTTATGATTACATGTTGCCTCCCAGCATTCTTTTGAATGTGGGAGGTATTTTGATTTTTAATGAAGCGTTATAGACTAACACATTGTGCTTAGAACATTACAGCGTTGCTTTAATTTAAATATATTGCCAGTTTTCTTATGGTGTTGTAATATAAATATTAATAAATAACAGTTCTATTAATTACATTTGTGTTAATCATTAATAAGTTAAATCATGTACAGGGGGAACGACCATGAAATTTAATGTAGGCGCTTTCACTAAAATTGATGAAGAGAGGGAGGTATCTTTAAAGAGAAGAGTAGGCTTGCTACATTCGATAGGAACAAAGTTGTTTTTGTTTTTCTTTATTAGTATTGTATGTGCCGTAATAGTAGTTGGCATGATTTCGTATTCGGTATCCAAAAATGCAATGGAAACAAAGGTAGCTGAAGTTTCTACGCAAAGCCTCCAGCAAACATCAGAAAAATTAGATTATTTATTGAACTTTTATGAAAATATTTCAGTGCAGCTAATACTAGATCAAAGCTTGATGAGTGATTTGTCTTATCGACTGAATCTTATTCAAGCCGGGACAACTGAAAATAGAATGGCAACCGAAAGTAAAATTTTTGATAAGCTTAAGCAATCAGCTTCTACGAACGGTGTATATATTCATTTGTTTGATGAACAGACGTATACACAATTAGATACAGGAAGAGATTACATTTCCGCGTTCTTTTCATCGAATAATGGTACTGCAAAAATAGATTTCTACGAGCCGTACTTTGAACAAATTACTACTGCAAATGGCAAAGTGATCTGGCTTGGTAGTATTAAAAAAGGTGAAGTAGGGAAGGAAGTTAATTATATTTCGATGGGTAAGATGATCAAGTCAAATGCCGGGAACTATTTATTATTTATCGAATTCAAGGAAGATGTTATAGCTGAAGCGCTGGCCAATTCAGCGTTAGGTACAGGACAGATGCCGGAGCTAGTTGAGTCTAATGGCGAATTAGTTTACTATGCGAAAGCTGCTGAAGAAGCGGCTACAGCAGTTGAAGAAACAGACGAAGAAGTCGAGCAGCGAACTCATTCTAATATTACTATTCCTGCTCATCAACAAGCGGAGCTGGACGGTTCATTTATAGATGGCGAGACATTAATTGTGTATAGTACATCAGAGCGTACGGGCTGGAGACTAGAGCAGTCTATTCCAATTAAACAATTAACGAAAGGTATTAGTAGTATTTTGACGGTTACATTACTTAATATTGCGGGTGCAATTATGATCTCGCTTGTACTGGGCATGATGATTGCACGGATGATAGGTCGACCAATTGCTGAAATCGGAAATTTAATGGAGAAGGTTGAACAAGGAAATCTTGCCGTACGAATGAATGTCGAGCGCAAAGATGAGATTGGTGCACTTGGCGAGAGCTTTAATAAGATGGCAAATAATGTGGCTAGACTAATCTCACAAACGAGTGGTGCTGTGGAGTATGTATTAGCTACATCGAATCAATTGCAAGAGGTTTCTAAGCAAATGGATATGTCAGCTAGGGAGATATCGATTGCAACGGATGAAATTGCAAAAGGAGCAGACGAGCTCTCTACGCAATCGGAAGACGGCAGTACCCATGCCTTAGCGATCCAAGATGAGATGGTCGTCCTTGTACAAAATAATAATGATATGCAGCGGCAAGCGGTTGCGGTCAAAGAAGAGAGTCGTAGTGGAATTGTACAAATGAATGTCCTATTACAAAAAACGAATGCTGGGGAGCAAATAACAAAAGCTACCGTTGATCGTGCGGAGAAATTAATGGATAGCACGAAAGAAATTAGAAAAGTACTTGAGTTGCTTGATGATATTGCCAAGCATACGAATTTATTATCACTTAATGCTGCTATTGAGGCATCAAGAGCGGGCGAGCATGGTAGAGGTTTTATGGTTGTTGCAAAGGAGATTAGACAGCTTGCTGACCAATCGCGTAGCTCCATCGTTACAGTAACGGGAATTATTGGGACGATAGTCAATGAGATTGAGCAGACGGTTGCAGCGATGAATGAGAGTTATCCGATCTATCAGGAGCAAATTACCGTTGTAAGACATGTAGACTCCATATTCAAAGAAGTGGACGGTAGAATGAATGAATTCGTCGGGAAAATCGAGAATGCTTCTTATTCGGTTAATAATTTACAGGCTTCACAATCGACATTATCCGATATGATTCTCCATGTAAGTGCTACAGCTGAAGAGTCTACTGCGATATCGGAAGAAGTGGCTTCATCATCTAATAATCAATTATCGATTAGCGGTGATCTTGTTCAAACCTCTCAAAGGCTGAATGAACTATCTATTGAACTAAAGGAGATTTTGTCGGGGTTTGAAGTGTAAGCCGAGCAGCGATTTTTATAGTAGAGCTCCAAGCAAGTACATGCGTTATGATTATACTAGATTAAGAGAGAAGTCGTGTGAGGGTAGCAGCTATTGCACGGCTTTTAATATAAATAAATCCACGAAAAATAGCGAAATATGATATATTGGGTTGAAGATAATAAAAGGAGACCAAGTATATCTATGAAGATTTCTTTAAAATATCTCATCCTGGCAGTAGCGCTACTATCGGTCATATTGACACTGTTTAGCAGTACGTCATCAGGCTATAAGATGAGTAAAAACACGCTAATAAATAATTCATTAGAAACAAATCGAGTGTACGCTCAAAAACTTGCAAATACGACAGAAGTTTTCTTTCAAATGACTCTTCAAACGTTGGCAACAAGCTCGCAAAATATTGTACCATATATGAACAAAGAAAATAATGAAGCTAAACTGTTTGAAGAGACAGAACGGCTGAAACATCAAACAGATACATTTAACTCCGTCCTTATTGTTGATGCAGACGGTGAAATTGTAGCAACATCACCGCAAACCCTTAATCTAGTTGGTAGATTTATGGATTCCGAAGGTGGAATAGAAGCATTACGAGAGAAAAAACCAATTGTATCAAAACCGTATTTATCGCTTACCGGACGATTAATAATTTTCATTTCACATCCTATTTTCGATGAGGATCAGAATTATCTAGGTTTTGTTGGAGGTAGCTTTTATCTAAAGGAAGAGAATATACTGTATCAAATTTTAGGGCAGCATTATTATGAAGATGGATCTTATGTATATGTAGTAGATGAAGATGGGCGCATTATTTATCATCAGAATCCAGATCGAATTAATGATGTAGCATCACAAAACGCTGTGGTACAACAATTAATGAACAAGCAAAGTGGAGTAGCTCGCGTTACTAATTCGCAAAATGTGGATATGCTCGCTGGATATGCTTATATTCCAACAGTTGGCTGGGGCGTAGTATCACAGCGACCAACCGAAGTCGCGATAGTGCCAACGACAGATATGATGAAAGATATGATTC
>DXHF01000056.1 GCA_019113605.1 Candidatus Paenibacillus intestinavium | reverse complement strand
AAACGATTAGTCCGCTTTCACTAGGAACAATGGTTGACCAAATTCAACCAATTGGCCATTCGTTACTAAAATTTCAACGATTTCGCCATTAACTTCTGCTTCTAGCTCATTCATAAGCTTCATTGCTTCTAGAATACATACCACTGATTTCGTATTCACTCTATCGCCAACTTTAACGAATCCAGCAGCATCAGGTGTTGGTGAGCTGTAGAATGTTCCTACCATTGGAGATGTAATTTTGTGATGCTGTTCGGAAGCTGCTACCTCTTGAACAGGAGCTACTTCAGCTTGTACGACAGGTTGACTTGCAGTAGACTGCTGCGAAACAGCTGGTTGCGTATATGTATGCATAACTGGAGCCGTTTGAACAGTAACCACTTCAGATTTGCTAGGTTTACGAATATGCAGACGCATGCCTTCATTTTCGATCTCGAGCTCTTCAACGGATGTTTGATCTACCAGCTTGATTATTTCTTTAATCTCGCTCAACTTAAACATGAACGTAATCACTCCTCATTTTTCACATAACGTCTAATATTATAGCACAAATAGACGATAAGACGAATTTTTTTTTATGAGGATTAAAAACAGCTCCACTATAAGCATATTTCACGTACTTAAACATGGAGTTATCCACAGTAGTGATTACTTTAGACTATTTTGAACCAACCTTTAAATATAGATTAGAAAAATGGATATTGAAAGTCAACTAGCACTACCCAGCAACGTGTACGGTACGAGTACACAAGCGACCATCGCCCTTGCACGAAGCTTTCAATGAAGGTTCAAAAAGTGGGCTTTCAGTCCACTTTTTGAACTACCCTATTAAGGATTCGGAACAAATTTTACTGACACTTGTTCTGGTCTTACTTCCATCACTGTAATGACTTGATCAATAATTTGCGCAGCCTGCTTCTTCTCAAGTACATCACTTGTTACAACTACTTTATATTTATCATTCATTTCTTCAGACACTAGAGCAACCTCATACGTAAGCATTAGTTCATCTTCAAGTTGCTTTACTTTTGCCATTTTCTCTTCCAATTGTGCCATCTCAGCGAATGCTGCCACAGATGTTGCTTCATCTACACTTACATCGGCAACAACTGACATAATCCGATTTTCTTCTGCCTCATATTGCTGCTCGCGTTTTGTAAGCAACTCGCTGAACTCGCCACCTTCAAAATAGCCTTCTGCTTGTAATTGCTGCAAAACTTCTTGATCCAATTCACTTATCGTATAATTAGAACCGTCTTCATTCGTTCCTGATACTTCTGTCGCAAGACCATCTTCTGGCGTAATCACTTCAGCTACATTTTGTAAATTAGTAGCATCTGTCACTTGATCTTTCCCACCAATATCTTGTGTGAACAAATAGTATGCGGATAATACGACCATCAAACTAAGCATTGAAACTAACCAAATTGTTTGTCTTTTTGTATTCATTATGAAACCCTCCATATGATCATTATTTTTTGCTCGGCACGACTGAAATCCTTGTCGGTACTACATTCATTCCTTTTTCAACAGCTTGTATAATCAATTTTCGTACAGCTGCATCCTCTGCGCCTTCTGCTACAATTAATACTCCACGAATGCGCGGGTTAATAATTTTAGTAATGAGAGGCTGTTGACCGCCACTTGCCTGATACAATACGACCTGTCCATCTGAGGTTACTGTCGTAATATGTCTTGTTCCGCCGTTACGATCGTTTTCTTCTGTTGAGCTCTCACTCGTGCTCAAATTTCGCTCAACGACTTTTTCTTCTGTAGATTCAACCGTGACCATAACGCTGACTTTTCCGACACCAACCATTTTCTCAAGGATCTCCTTAAGTCTTTCTTCTAATGGACCCTCAACTGTTGCAAAGGATGAAGCAGCGGTATCGCCATTACGGAAAACTTCCTCTGTAGCAGAAACGGTAGGTGGTTGTTGGTCACCCGTATCGATTTTTTCGAGTGAGAAAAATGAGTTAATTAGCATTAGGAATATGCCGATTGCTCCGACAATAACTAACCCTTGAATAACCTTCACCCGCTTTTCGCCGCCCGGGCCGCCACCAAACCACTTTTCAATAAATTTCAACCATTTCACCACCTTATGCCTCCCGATTTGATATACCGCTAACTTTTGGCTTGTACGTAAATTTGATTTCCATTAACATTCCAGCCTTCTGTCAGGATGGATATGATTTGCCTAGCTTGTTCATCTTGAACTGCATAGTATCCACGCTGTAGTTCTGGTAATTGCTCAACTTCTTGCTGCTCTGTAGTTGCGGAAGCTTCAACATCAGATGTTTCCACCTTTACTTGAATATCGTTCACAACAATCTCATCTAGCGTAGCAACATCCTCCACTTGATCCTCGGCTAGTTCTTGCTTAATCGTAACCGTAATCGAAGCTATATATGGAGATTGCTCTGCACCTCTGCCTTTGTTCCAGCCTAATTGAACCGAAACCTGTTGAACCTTTGCATCGCTTTGGTGTAGTAATTGCTGCTTCATAGCTTCTTCTAATCCACGTATTGTCAATTGTTCCGATGCTTGCTCACGATCCGACGCCAATTGAGAGGCACGCTCATTAATTTCATCGAGCGTGGGGACATTTAACTTATCCGCTTGAAACTGTTCATCCCATAAGGAGTAGCCTGCCGCCAATTGTGAGTGAAAATCTTTCTGGAAGAGATTCAACAACGGATTAAGCATCGTAAGCAGCAAGATTAATCCAATGACTAATCGCGAATAGCGTAGCATCTTGTTGTTAGGTAACACTAATTCAACAATAACGGCCAACAAAACTACTGCAATGATGCTCTGTAGCCAGTCTGCAAGCCAAGCTAACACATTATCCTCACCTCCTTAAAGGTAGTCCAGACTATTCGTCGCTAATTTGTTGTTCATGAAAGTCTATATCGTGCTACTCTCGCTCTGTAGCGCCAAAAATCAGCGCATCGCTGCAGTGACCTGAGCAGTTCATAATGATTACTTGTCATTACGATGTATGGCCTCTGAGCTTACTCGACTGCGAGTTTGCCGGTCACCGTACCATCACGGTGGCGTTCCCTGCTGTTATAATAATTGTGACTGCCAGGAAAAACATTAAGCTTACTGCTGCCAGTGCTGCAAATACATACAGCATTGTCTTACCAATCGTTTGCAGGCAGGCGGCAATCGGTGAATCTCCGAGCGGCTGCATAATCGCTCCTGCAATATGATAAATCATAGCTAGCGCAATTATTTTGATCGCAGGAAAAGCGCAAATTATGAGTAGAACAGTTACACCTGCTAGTCCAATCGCGTTTTTCGCAACTAACGATGCTGAAAGGATAGTATCTGCTGCATCTGAGAACATCTTTCCTACAACGGGTACAAAATTTCCTGTTACAAACTTGGCTGTCCTTAGTGCAACCCCATCTGTAATCGAACTGGTTGCGCCCTGCACTGAGATGACTCCAAGGAACACCGTTAATAGAACTCCTAGTACTGTAACAGCAATACCACGTAACATATTAGCTAACTGAGTTACTTTGAAACGATCTGTCATTGCACTAACAATATGTAAAACTGCTGAGAAGAACAGCAATGGAAATACAACAAGGTAGATTAAAGTTCCTACAATATGAATCATAAAAATGATTAAGGGATGCATAACCGATACAGTAACCACCCCGCCCATCGAAGCTAACAATGTGAGCAATAAAGGGATCATGGCCAGCATAAACGTGATCATCTCTTCAATTGCTTCCCTCGCATAGCCAATTGCTACACTGAAACTATTAATTGCGATCGTTACGAGCACCATAAATACGATGGAGTAAGCAACTTTACTTATTGCATTTCGTTCAAAAGCGTTCTGCAGTGTTTCTAGCATCATACTGAATACTGCTAACATTACGATAATGATAAGAAGTTTACCGTTATAAATGATTTCTTGAACAAAGTATGCTAATAGTCCTTTAATGACTGAACTAATTTCAAAATGATTTCCTTGATCTGAGAACATAAGTTCATTAATAGTAGGAAGCTGCTTATTAGGGAAATATTGACTATATTCCTTGCCCATTTGCTCCCAATACTGTTCAATCGTATTGGTGTCTAGTGAATTAACTTGCTCCTCGACCCAGGTAGATGTCATATCGGAGGAGTATTCATTATTTGGTGCACTACTCGCTTCTAAAGTTGGCGTGAAGCAAATAAATACTAAAATCATGATCATCCATCCGAGTAAGCTTCTTACTACTCTCATCTGGTCTTCCTCCTATCAACTTCCCGTAGGAAGTAACGATAGCAATGTTTCGATAATGACATTTATAATAGGTATTGCTAGAACGAGTATGAATACTTTCCCAGCAAACTCGATTTTCGAAGCAATATTTTCTTGTCCTGCATCCCTCACCATTTGCGCACCAAATTCTGCAATATAAGCAATCCCTATTATTTTGAGTACTGTCTTCAAGTACACATCGGGAATTCCAGATTTCGTTGCCAGTTCATTCATTACAGTAATGACCGCATCGATCTTCCCTATAACGAGCAGAAAGATGAAAGCACCTGTAAATGACGTGATGAGAAATGCGAATAGTGGCTTTTGGTCCTTCAGCACTAAGACGAGTATCGTCGCTATTAAGCCAAGCCCTACTATTTGAATGATTTCCACAGCATTCACCTACTGAAATAGAAAAATCGCCTTAATTTCTTGAAATAGCTCTCCAAGTAGATCGATGACCATGAACAATCCTACAACAAAACCCATTACCGTCACCCAATGCGCCATATCCTCTTTACCCATTTGCTTCAATACCGAATGGATAATCGCAATAATAATGCCGACCCCCGCAATTTGAAATATTGCTGTCACATCCATTTTTATCATCTACCCCCCTTACACCATCAATATAACGATTAGTACAGCACCTAATGCCCCCAAGCTTCTCCACATCTTCACGAATTTATCTTGCTCTTCTCTTGCCGTTACCTCTTCAGTTTTCAATTGCAATTGCGCAAGCTGGAGATGCTTCTGCTGATCTTCTGAGTCACTCATCCCAAGCACGGAACCCATTCTAAGCAACACTTCCTTCTCCCTTGTTTTCATCGAAGTAGTAGACCAGCATTGTTCAACCGCTGTACTCCAAGCTTCATGCAGCGAAAGCTCTTGTTCCCCTTGCAGTAAATTCGCAGTCATTTGAAATAGCTCACGGATCGGTTGCTCAGTCGCTTCTGCTGTTACAAGACATGCTACTGGTAAAGCCGTTCGTCCATAATTGATTTCTGTTTCTAGTCGTTGCAGCGCATGGATGAGAATACGTAACTCTTTCGCACGATCCACATATTTTGCTGCTTGCAAAAAACCAACCGCTGTTCCAGCGAATAGAATGAGCAATGCACCCAATAACTTAATCATTACCCTCCCTCCCTTATTTCCTCCACCGGCACAATACGATGCATAAACCCTTTATCACTGCGGCGCAGTTCAATAATATTAGCGAACACTTTCTCATCGATTAATTTCATTATTTCTTGGCGACCATGCACTTCTAACACATCATTTGCATGTGCTGTAGCGATAACCTTCACTCCTGAGTGCGCTGCTTCACGGATCGATACGGCATCTTCTAAGCGACCAATTTCATCAACGACAATGACTTCAGGTGACATTGACCTGAGCAGCATCATCATTCCTTCTGCCTTAGGACAAGCGTCCATTACATCCGTTCTAGGGCCCACATCAAATGTAGGGATCCCTCTCACACAAGCTGCAATTTCTGAACGCTCATCTACAATACCAATCTTCATCGGTAATCGTTTGTTACCATCACCGTAGCTTAATGATCTAGCAATATCACGTAATATAGTCGTCTTACCCTGCTGTGGTGGAGAAATAAGGAGTACGGATTGAAGACCGCCTCGCATCGGCATAAATAATTTAGGTAACAATTGATTCGATGCCCCGATTACTTCGCGCGCGATTCTTATATTGAAGCCGCCAATATCTCTTATTCCTCTTACAAAGCCACCATCCAATATCGTTCGACCAACAATACCGATCCGATGTCCGCCAGCAACTGTAATATAGCCGCGTCGTAATTCTTCCTCCATCGTATACAAAGAATAATTCGTAATTTTCTCAAGTAGCTTACGACATTGTTCCGTAGTAGGAAGATAGGCTAATCTTGAATCCTTCTCGGGTTGCCCCGCTTCCGTTACATAATAGAAGCTCCCTTGCAACGTAATTTCTAAAGGTCTGTGCTCACGAATCCTTATTTCTTCAATGCCATTCTTCATGTCAGCTGGTAGTTTCTCCAGCAGCTTTTTTATTTCAATTGGAAGTAGCTGAACAATATCTGCTAGCATCGTAATGGTCACTCCCTACAAAATGCTCTTGACGATACATATTTATGCTTGTCTTTTCAATAATATCCCTATTTATTTCATTCATTCTAATAGCTTGCTAGAGAGTATCCGAAATGCTAGGTTGCGCCACCGTATAAAGGTTATGTTTTGTTTGACACCTGCCTAATTAACGCTGCATATAATAGCGACATAATGAGTAGAGCGATAGAAAGAAGGATGGTCTATGCGAGTACAAGTTATTTCCAATGCAAGTGAGGCACATCAGGGGAAGTTTATTGGAAAAACTGCTATAGTTATCGATGTTTTCAGATCATCAAGCTCTATTGTCAGTGCATTAGCCTCTGGTGCTACATGTGTCATTCCAGTAGAAACGGTAATGGATGCTAAGCTAATATATAGAGAACATGACTTGCTCGGAGGGGAACGATTTTGCAAACGTATTTCAGGTTTTCATTATGGGAATTCACCTATGGAGTATCGAAGTTCACAGCTTCAGGATCGTAGAGTCATTCTTACAACGACGAATGGAACTAGAGCCATCCATCGCTCAAAGAGAGCCTCAAATATATACATTGCCAGTCTAAACAATGCCAAAGCTTGTGCGAATGCTGCACTTCAAAGTGATAACGACCTTGTCATTTTATGCGCGGGTAGCCACGATCAGTTTACATTAGAGGATGGATTATGTGCGGGGTATATATTGTCCTATTTATTAGAGAATACAGCTACTACGGATCAAATCGTCCATATTGATGATTTCGGTAAAGCACTGCTAGCTTTATATGAACATAATAAAAACAACATTTCACATGTCATTAGCCAAGGCATCTCTGGAACAAGGCTGCAAGAGCTTAATATGTCAGCGGATATTGAAGATTGTGCAAGACTTAATGTGTACGATATTGTACCCGTCTATCTTAATGGAGTTGTTGTTGTTTTGACAGACTGTGAAGAAATGGGTTCATAGTGTTTGGGATAATCCAAAATAAAAAAAGTTTCCGTATTAACTCGACTTCATAACGAGTAGATACGGAAACTTTTATTTGTATGGTGCTGCTTATCTTCTTTCAGATGGTCCGCCTACGAAAACTTGTTCCGTTGAGTCAAGACCATAAGCTGTGTGCAACGCTACGACAACTTCATTGAGTTTCTCCGCACTGATTACACATGACACTTTAATCTCAGAAGTACTTACCATATTAATGCTAACTCCAAGTGATGAAATAGTAGAGAACATTTTCGCTGCAACACCAGGGTTACTTACCATACCAGCACCTACGATCGATACTTTTACAAGATTACTCTCAGAAATTGTCTCACGATATGGAACAATATCTCTAATACCTTCGATAACTGTAATCGCTCTTTCTTCATCGCCAGCAGCAAGCGTAAAAGCAAATGCAGCTTTACCATCTTGCGTTCCACTTTGAACGATAATATCAACATCAATACCGTTATCTGCAAGTGCACTAAACACATTTGCAAGCACACCAGGGACATCCTCTACGCCATTGATTCTAATTCTCGCTACATTCTTATCAAAGGCAATACCGCGAACAACTACGCCTTGCTCCATAATCGCTTCCTCCTTCACGCTTGTGCCTTCATTCTTTGTAAAGCTTGAACGAACGACTAACGGTACATTATTATGCTTCGCATATTCCACCGCTCTAGGATGTAATACTGCCGCACCCAAATTAGCAAGCTCTAGCATCTCATCATATGAAATCTCATCAAGCTTACGAGCATTTTTCACGACGCGCGGATCTGTTGTATATACACCATCAACATCTGTATATATTTCACAAACATCTGCGTTAGTTGCCGCCGCAAGTGCTACAGCTGTTGTATCTGAGCCACCACGACCAAGCGTCGTAATTTCGCCCGCTTCACTAGCACCTTGGAATCCTGCAACAATCGCAACATACCCTGACTCGAGCGCTTTTTGTAAACGTTCAGGCTGGATATCTACAATTTTCGCCTTACCATGTACAGAATTGGTTTTCATACCAACTTGCCATCCGGTAAAGGACTTAGCTTTACCACCAGCAGCTTCAATCGTCATCGAAAGAAGTGCAACAGAAATTTGTTCCCCTACCGTAAGTAACATATCCATTTCTCTTGCCGATGGATTTGCATTTAACAATTTCGACTGTTCGATCAAATCGTCTGTTGTATCACCCATAGCTGAAACAACAACTACGATATCGTTACCTTCTTGTTGTCTTTCAATAATTCGTTGTGCAACACGTTGCATTCTCTCGGGCGTTCCCACGGAACTACCACCAAACTTCATCACAATCAAAGACAAAGCTGCTCACTCCCAACCTTGACATAGGTACTTAAACCTTTATTTACATATGCATACGGTTATATATTATATCACCCATTGCATCTAATGAATACACTAGCACGAAAAAAAGCTGCTTGAAGTATTCCAAGCAGCCGGTAGTTAGTAATTATGCACGAGAGATGTATTTACCTTCACGAGTATCTACTAGAAGTACATCATCTTCGTTAATGAACAATGGCACTTGAACATTATGTCCAGTTTCAAGCTTAGCATTTTTGGTAGCACCTTGTGCTGTATTACCTTTAACGCCTGGTTCTGTTTCAATTACTTTCAATTCAACGCTGTTTGGAAGTTGAATCCCCAGAATTTCTCCATTATAGCTTGAAATATTAACGTTCATGTTTTCTTTCAAGAAATGTAATTCCCATTCCAGTTGATCTTCACTTAATGTAAATTGATCATACGATTCATTATCCATGAAAGAGTACTCACCAGCAGCGCCGTATAAGTATTGTACTTCGCGGTTTTCAATAATCGCACGACCGATTGATTCACCCGCACGGAATGTTTTTTCAACTGTATTACCATTACGAAGATTTTTCAGTTTGGAACGTACAAACGCTGCGCCTTTACCAGGTTTAACGTGTTGGAATTCTAATACTGTGAAAATATCGCCTTCTACTTCTACTGTTAAGCCTGTCTTAAAATCGTTTACTGAAATCATGAATGATTCCCTCCTGAAATAAGTTTTTGTTGCAATTGAAGTCTGCTTTTTGAACTACCCTAATACAATGAAAGTTCAAAAATCGGGCTTTTTGAACTACCTTATACAAGTATTAGTTCTTTTGGTGACTTGGTTAGTATTTCAATGCCTGAATGTGTGATTACAATATCATCCTCAATTCTTACACCGCCAAAATCAGGGATGTAAATACCAGGCTCAACTGTAACCGTCATGCCAGGTGCTAATATTGTATCGCTGAAGCGTGATAGTCTAGGTGCTTCGTGAATTTCCATCCCGATGCCATGTCCTGTACCATGTCCGAACAGCTCACCATATCCGTATTTTGTAATAACATCTCTAGTAAACGCATCCGCTTGCACACCAGTAACTCCGGGCTTAATGTTTGCCAAAGCTTCCAATTGTGCTTCAAGTACGATGTTGTATATTTCAAGATGTTTTTCGGTAGCCTTACCAACAACAACTGTTCTTGTAATATCTGAGCAGTAGCCTTTATAGTAAGCACCAAAATCTAATTTAACAAATTCATTATTACCGATAATTCGCTCACTGGCAATACCATGCGGTAATGCTGAACGTTCACCAGAAGCAACAATCGTATCAAAAGATGAACTCGTTGCACCATTGGAGCGCATAAACATCTCTATCTCAAGAGCGATATCCAGCTCCCGAACGCCTGGTTTAATGTAATTCAATATATGAGCAAAGGTACGATCAGCAAGATCAGCTGCTTCTTGAATGATTTGAAGCTCAGCTGGCTCTTTTATCATACGAATTTGTTCAACGAGTGCTGAGGTTGGAACGAGTTCAATGCCAGATAGTTCATTTTCCCATAGCTTGTACTCTGCAAATGTAATATGCTCTTGTTCAAATCCAACTTTGTGTAGACCAAGCTTCCCTAGCAAAGCTTTAATTTCAGCCATTGGTTGTGACGTATACTCAAGTACTTGATAGCCGGTTGCCTGCTCTGCTGCTTGAGTACGATAACGGAAGTCCGTTAACAAATATGACGCCGATGTCGTCAATAATAATGTACCTGCTGAGCCTGTAAATCCACTAAGATAACGTCGATTTATTGGACTATCGATGATGATTGCTTCTAATTGCTTCTCCTCTAATAGAGAATGAAGCTGGGATGTTCTTGGGTTTGTCATAGTCAATACCTTCTTTCAACATTCATTAAAGTAGCTCAACCATTATGTTGAGACAATTGCGCGACTAGCGCCTCTAAGCCCATCGTGTAGCCAAGCGGACCGAAGCCGGCAATTTGCCCTACAGCGACTGGTGCAACTACAGAATGATGTCTGAATTCTTCTCTCTTATGTATATTTGAAATATGAACTTCTACAACTGGCAGAGAAACGGTACTTAGCGCATCACGTATAGCATAACTATAGTGTGTCCATGCCCCTGGATTAATAATAATTCCATCTAATTTCCCGTATGCTGCATGAATACGATCAATCATTGCACCTTCATGATTACTTTGGAAGAAAGTAACCTGCACCCCTAGTTGCGAAGCTTTTTCGGAAATCATTTGCTCAATAGTCGAAAGAGATAGTTCTCCATATACACCAGGTTCACGAATACCTAACATATTCAGATTCGGTCCATTCAACACGTCAATACGAAGCATATCATGCACCTCCCAAATTGCCTTCACTAGCTCATACATTGAGCCTTTGATATTTTACCACAAAAACGAGCATGTTGAGAAGTCCTACTTAGTTAATTACGTGGTTTGAGCAGGCTCACGGGAAGCTTCATCTGTAAATTCGAATGCAATGGAATAACCGATGAACAATCCCCATACTACAAATAAGCATAAATCAGTCATAGCTAATGTGAATCCTATCCCCGTTGGAATATGTGTAATTCCAGTAATAGGACCAAGCCCAAATAGAATGCCCCACCAGCCTAAGCCATACCATAACCCTGGCCAAGCTCCTCGCCGATTACGAAAAATCCACATATACACAACACTTGCTACTATTGAAAATGCAATAAATGAAAGACTTCCTAACGTTTGACCAAAGCCAGTTATAATCTGCTCTTCATGTATCCAATTGCTTATGAGAAACGATACTGGTTCTTTAGTGAAATTACAATAATAACTAATCATCCGTATACAACTCCAAAACAAACCCGAAAAGAAGCCAATATATACAGCATATGCCATCGGCTTAGTTACACCTGTTCTCTTGAAATTCCGAAAAATACCGTTCATCATACTTGCCTCCTAAAGTTCTCTAGTTCTAGTATGGATAATTCCAACTATTCTTAATCGTTCGTTAGTGTAAACGTGGACGATTTACCGTTTGCCAGTCCTTCATCGCCCATTCGTAAGCCGTTGGCAATATCGAATAAAATCAAGTACAATAGAACAATAGATTGTAGCATAGGAAGGAGACTTTTTTTTGTCAGATAAATCTCGTAGTATTTATGGCGGACAAGCCGTAATTGAAGGCGTAATGTTTCAAGGAAAACATGTAAATGTAACTGCAGTTCGTCGTAAAAATAAAGAAATAGAATATTTAGAGGTCCCCAGAACGTATACAAGTTGGGTTCAAAATCTAAAAAAGATTCCTTTTTTACGTGGAGTCGTTGGTATTGTTGAATCGAGTGCAAAAGGGTCTCAGCATCTAAATTATTCTGCGGATGCATTTGCAGAAGATCAAATGGATGAGATGACCGAAGAAGAAAAAGAGAAAGAACGCACTAAAGCAGCCAAAAGTGAAGGGAAATTCAGCCTCAGTATGTTGCTTAGTGTTGCTGCAATTGGTGTGCTTTCTTTTATTTTCGGTAAATTTGTATTCACCGTCGTTCCCGTTATAGTAGAACAGTTCATTTTCCAAAATATGTTTGAAAGTAAAGTCGGACATACGATGTTAGAAGGACTTATTAAAATTATATTATTACTAGCTTACTTATACTTTCTCTCATTAACACCTATGATTAAGCGTCTTTTCCAGTATCATGGTGCAGAACATAAAGTGATTACCGCCTATGAATCAGGCGTACCGCTTACTGTAGAAAATGTACAGAAATATACACGATTACATTATCGTTGTGGTTCTAGCTTTATTATTTTCACCGTAATCGTCGGAGTAGTTATTTACTCCTTGCCTATTTTCACATGGGATTCGCTTTGGGAACGTATTTGGATTCGTCTTGCACTACTGCCAGTTGTGCTTGGTGTTTCATATGAAGTACTTCGCTTAACCAATTCCGTTCGTGAAATACCAGTATTGCGTTTCCTTGGCTATCCGGGACTGTGGTTACAACTTTTAACTACAAAAGAACCAAAAGATGATCAAGTTGAAGTATCAATTGCTTCATTTAATCGTATGCTAGAATTAGACAACAAGATTGCTCAAGGAACTACATCTACAAAATAAAGTGAAGGGAGCATCACTGAATGAAGTTCCGTCATTGGTTCAGTTCTCTAATTATATTTGCTTTATTAGTGCTCGGCATTGGCCATGAGCTAGCTACCAATGCAAAAATGGTTATTATTCCATTGGTAATTTTCGGAGTAGTCTTTTACTTGATTAAGCGTCCTCCATCCTTCAATAGCAAGGATAAACAAGCGACTTATTATCGGAATAGTGCTTCTACAACTAAGCAAAGTAAACCTAAAAAAGATCGTCCTCGTTCAAAATCTGTTCCTTTCAAAGTAATTGAAGGCGGCAGAGACGATAACGATACACCGCGCTTTCACTGATGTATTTTGCAAGCGATGCTAGTTATATTATGTTTGTAACGAAAAAGGCATGAGTTCAGCTTACACTGAATTCATGCCTTTTCATTTGTTAATATTATTGCGGTTCATATTATTTCCTACTGCACTGTTCGTTGTTTACGATGAGATGCGTAGTTCTCTAACCTACGGAAAAGAGCGAAAAGTAGTAGCGCTGTACAAAGCTTCAATGCCATGTCAACGAGCCTTACAGGTTCACCACTGAGGAAACGTTCATATCTATAATAAACTGGAGATGGTATGGATGAACCAATCAGAGCATAAAGTCTGAATGTCGCCATATGTGTAAGCGTCAATACGATAGACAAACCGAAAGGTAATAGTGCAATATTCCAATTACGACTTATCGCATAAATAATAAACGATTGTACCGCTAAAAACAGACTACCAACTAATATTCTCTGAAAATTCAAGTCATTAATGCCTTCTCTAGTATCATATTCACCACTAAAAAACAGAACTTGAAATATTGTAAATTCAGAACCGCTGCCAAACGTAACAATAAAATAATGAAAAGCATAACAATAGCATCACGATGCATATCGCAGGCAGAAGCTCGATATAACGGTTATGGATTCTAAATTGGCTTTGATCGGCCCTCCGATAAGCGAGATTATAAATGAAAGTAATAAGTCTATTGCTACTAAACGAATCAATTTCCCCGAAATCCAAAAGTTTCTTTTGTAAAGTTGGAGTTATGCAATTTGTGAATTTATTTGGTAGTTATGAGAAGTCAATATTCTAAATTGATCTTATTTCTCCACAATTTATATAGCCCAAAGATTAAAATTCCAAAAGCAAATAGGTTTATGATAATAGGAAATAACGTCCACCAACTAACAAATTCTCCAATCGTCATCCCCATTGGAAGAGAGTATCTCCCGGTAACAATTGAATCAGTGAATGTGTTAAGTAACGGTATGTAAAAGTAAGTTGAGATCTTGTGCACAATTAGTATAAGAAAGAAGTAAAATCCTTCTTTGAATGAATTCTTTCTACATAGTACAAGCCCTAAGAACAAAAAGGCGAGAAATAAAACAGTGAGCAACATGCTTACTATGATTAATAGCATGTAACTAACACCTCCCTTAATAATACTCATTTTGTATTTTATCACCATTATTGCGTCGCAAATGTTCTCTATCTGTTTGCTATCCTGTTAAGTTAATATAAGCTTTATTGAGAAGGTTTTATGTTTTGCGGCTATTTCAATTTGTTCATGAAGCTTTTGTTTTATAACCCCAACAAAATATCTATTCAAAAGGAATTAATAGAACACCAATAATAACAATAACACTTAACGCAAGCATTAACTCACTAACCCTTTCACTTACTAATGTACCAAAGTCATTGCTGTTTCTTTTTGAAACAAGTAATGCCAGTAACCAGAACGGAATTGAAGTTAAGAACGGATAATGAAAACCATCTGTTCCATTTGAGTATATATCTAGTCCGAGTACGTTAAAAAGAGAATGGCTAATAATCAATTCATTTCCAAATTTCCATTGTATTAAGAATCCAGTAACCAGAAACACTAAAGCAAACGAACCATAACCAATTTTCTTTCTTACTGCCAAAATGTATACCCCCTTGCGAACATAATATATAAATTATAACATATGATACCAAAATTTAACATTCCTGTTATATTAAAAGAGGCTGTCCTAAAAATCATTGACCAATGACTTTTGGGACAGCCTCTTCAATTGTTTTTTTACCTACTCTTCATTATCCAGTTCAGCTCTTAGCTGCTTATATTGTTCCATACGAGCAGGGTC
>DXHF01000055.1 GCA_019113605.1 Candidatus Paenibacillus intestinavium | reverse complement strand
ACACCAATCTGTAGATGGTCAATATACCGACCAAAAACCAACTATTTGTTGTCAGGCTTACCATCTAGACCATGTGCATCACGGTTAATATGATCGAAATGCTCACCAGCAAAATCCACATCGAACGCTTGACCAAAACCAATAACGTAACGACCTTTGGCTAATGTAAGCTCGAATAGTGAGAAATCTAATGTACGTAGCATATTAAATGTTGGAGCACCGAACTTCTCCGCGAACTTCTCGAATACAGCTTCGTAGCCTTCGTTACCAACATTAGCAGCTTGCCCCTTAAAGCGTGCACGCTCACGAGCAAAAATATTTTTCGATGAAGATTCGTCAGCAATTAGCATCACATCAACGGCAGCATTTTTTTCCATGTTTTGATAATGCTCGGCAATACGGCTAAGGTAGACATACACTTTTCCTTCATGCTCAACAAACGGCGCATAAGATAAGAACGGATTACCTTCCCCATCGATTGTTCCTAGAAAAATAGACTTCATGCCACCTACTAATTGCTGATAGTTCTCCTTCAACACGTACAAATCCATCGGTTTAATATTCATCATCACTTTATCACTCTTTCTCACGTTACTTTTTTTATTATATGAATGCGTGGTACCACATTATTCAAATCAATTTCAGCTTCCACACCATATACATCTCGAATTAATTCTGTTGTCATAATTTCTTTTGGCGCACCGTACGCTCTAACTACGCCATCATTGATCACACAAATTTTATCACTGTACAAAGCGGCATGATTCAAATCATGTAGCACCATAACGACCGTAATTCCTAATTCGGAATTTAATCTTTTCACTAATTCGAGCACCTCAAGCTGATGTGCAATATCTAGATAGGTTGTCGGCTCATCCAGCAATAGCATCCGCGGCTTTTGTGCTAAAGCCATCGCAAGCCAAGCCCGCTGTGCCTCACCGCCAGATAATTTATAAACTAACCGATTGCGGTACTCTGCCATATGTGTCTGCTCTAGCGCCCACTGTACAATTTCAACATCCTCTGCCGTCATCCGTTCATACCATTTCTTATAGGGCAAACGTCCATAGCTAACTAACTCACCAACGGTCATATCATGTGGACTTGTATTCGATTGCGATACCATACACATTAATTTGGATATATCTTTAATCGACATATCTGTTAATGCTTGATGATTGAACGAAATCTCGCCACTTGCTACATTAATTCGCTTGGAGATCGCTTTAAGTATGGTCGACTTGCCCGTTCCATTGGGACCAATAATGGAAACAATTTCACCATCGTTCACTTGCAAAGATACATTTCTAATAATCTGTTTCTCTGAATAATTGATGGCAATCTCTTTAATAGATAGCATAACTACGCCCCACCCTTCCGCATAAGATATAAGAAGTATGGACCGCCAATCATCGCCATAACGATACCAGCAGGAATTTGAATCGCTCCAAACAAAGATCGACCGATCATGTCGGCAACAAGAAGCATAATTGCACCTAGCAAAATGCTAAATGGTAAGCTAAATCTAAAGTCTGAACCAATAAGTATACGAGATATATGGGGAACAACTAGACCGACAAATCCTACTAGCCCTACCATGGATACGGAAATCGCGGCTAGAAATACAGCTAGTATCGATAACATTAACCGAACGCGATTCATATTCTGTCCCAAATTATGTGCTGTCTGTTCACCAAGACGTAATATATTAATTTTGCGTATACACAATAATGCAACAATCCATCCTGCAATGGAATAAGGTAAAATAAACGATACATCGCTCATGTCGATTCCTGCCAAGCTACCATTCATCCATTGAACAGCAGCAGGTAGACGATCGCTATAAAGCAATTGTAGTAAGCCCATTAGTCCGCCAAAAATCGCATTAACTGCAACTCCTGATAATATAATTCTTACGGGCTGAAAGCCGATCGAACGTTGCCATGCCATAGCATATACCATAGCCGCAGCGATCAAGCCGCCACCAATAGCTGCCACAGGAACAAAGAAGCTTGATTGTGGCATAACGAGCATAATGAATAACGCTGCCGTTGCCGCACCACTTGATACGCCAGTAACTCCTGGATCCGCTAATGGATTCTGGACAACAGCTTGCAAAAGTGCACCTGAAATTGCTAAATTTGCTCCCACAATTAATGCTAGTATAACTCGCGGTATACGAATGTCCCATAATATAACGGAACTAGTATCGTCACCGTTTCCAAGCAAGGTTTGCAGGGTAACAATAGGATTAACGCTTACACTGCCTATACCAATAGCAAAAAGTGCAGAGAGGACCAGTACGATGCCTGCAATTCCAATCATAGCGGACTTCTTTCTTGTCGATCCCTCAAACACTAACTGTGCACCTCCTAAAACTTTTTGCAGCAGACCAATTTACTTCTTCGTAAACAAAAAGTATCATCGAAAGCATACACTAAAACTTTTCACGGACTTTTCGATACACTTCTCTTCAATGAAAAGTTACTTCGTAATTATAATCTATTGCTTCATTATAATTACTAGCTACAAGTGAGCCATCCAACCAATTATAACGATATTGATAATTATTATCAATACATAGAAATGGTTTACACTATAAAAAAAAAGACTCTACACTACATTGTTCTTCAACAAATGTTAGTAGAGTCAACCTTCCATAATATCTTGCGATTGCATAAATAAGTATTTCATAAATTGCTCTGTTGTAAGATTTCCTTTTTGCTGATTGCAAGTTAAGCATGCACATACGCAATTGGCAGGAGTCGTATAACCACCCTTGGCACGTGGTAATAAATGATCAATCGTATCTCCGCTTCCACCACAATAATGGCAAGTATGATGATCTCGCATAAGAATAAATCGTCGAAACTCTTTACTACTATAGACCATACGAATCGTGTATGGATTAATAATAATCGCGGCGCCTTCCTTAACAAGTACTTTAGCCTGCTGCGGATCGATCTCTTCATACCATCTACGACCTGTATCTGATCGTCCACGCATCCTTACAACACCGCGTGCAGTTGGTCTAATGTCATCAGCTCGAACAATGCTATTCTCATTATTCGGTGATTGCCGATGGTAAGAGGTAGGCTGTCTTTTCTTTCTTGTCCATTTGGCTCTTCCCGTATGATGAGGAGCTGAGATTGATAATGTTTCGGCAACTTGTCCACGAGTGGATATCGAAGTTCCTGCTTGTCTGCAGCGCTTACAAGTTCCACGGCGACTATTTTGACTTTCACGACGACCTGTCCGCCTTAAAAATTCACTAATCGGCTTCTCTTGACCACAGCTTATACAATACTTCTTACTTGTTTCAACCATAATATTAACCTTCCATCCGACTGATGATATAGAAATTATACCACAAATACGCTTAACCTTTTCACATATCCTAATAACTACTTTTCCATGTTATTTCCACAATTGTGAGAAAAGTCACTTCCTCTATAAGCCTTACTCATTTATAGTATACTTATTAAGAGGAACAACAAAAATAACAATTAATGGAGGAGATTATAATGAGTAAAGTTGTTATCATACCGGAAAACCCCGTATCTCGCTTTTTATTCAGTAGTACACAAGCGGCTTGGTTTTGGCTAGCTGTTCGCCTTTACGTTGGTTATGCTTGGATTACTGCAGGCTGGGGCAAAATTAATAATGATGCATGGGTTGGAGAAAACGCTGGTGCTGCCATTAAAGGATTTATGGGCGGAGCACTTGCTAAAGCAGCCGAAGGTAAAGACGTAACGTCTTGGTATGCTACTTTTATTGAAAGCTTTGTCATTCCGAATGCAAAAGTATTTTCTTATTTCGTAGCTTTCGGTGAAGTTCTTATCGGTCTTGGTCTAATCGTTGGTTTACTTACTGGTATTGCCGCATTCTTTGGCGGTCTAATGAACGTGAGCTTCCTATTAGCAGGAACTGTAAGCTCTAACCCTGTATTATTCATTCTAGCAACTTGGTTAGTACTAGCATGGAAAAACGCTGGTTGGTATGGTCTTGACCGTTGGGCGCTTCCTTTACTAGGTACGCCATGGTCAGGCAAAAAGAAAAAAAATGAAGATGGTAGTGATGCTACGATCGATGCCTAATCATTTTAATAAATTCAATGCATCTCGCTTGATGCATTGACACGAGAGATATTTATGAGGGAATTAGCCCTCGTAGATATCTCTTTTTTTGCATGTTTATTATTAATGATTATATTCCATTGTCACTTAATTATTGAGTATAGAAAACTTTAGATTGAAGCGTATGAAGCGCAGTCTCCACCTCGATTAATTCTGCATTAGAAAGATCTTTAATCCTCGCCATAAATTGAGTATATATTTGGGCAAACGCTTCATCCATCATCTTGGTTCCTTGCTCTGTAAGATGAATATAATATTTGCGCCGATCGCTGACATCAACTCTTTTTTGAACAAGCTGCTGCTCTGTGAGCTTTTTCAACTCTCGGCTCGTATTCGGCATCGACATTTTCATGCAATCACTAATATCACTGAGCAATGCAGGCGGACTCACCGCCAAATACTCCATAATTTTATATTGAACCGGTGTAATATGATCAGCCTTCACATCTTTGGCCATATC
>DXHF01000577.1 GCA_019113605.1 Candidatus Paenibacillus intestinavium | reverse complement strand
AAAAACAAAAAAAATAAAACAACTATAACTAAATATCAAAAAGGTATGTCAAAACGATTAATAGCGACGATTAGCGTTTTATTTGCCATAATATTCTTTTATTTGAGTTATCAATTAAATAATACTGCAATTAATAGTACAGTTGTAGTTCTTTCCAATTCAGAATTTAAAATGACTGCTGTCAATTTAAAAACCGAAAAAAATAATGCTATCTCCTCTACTAACATAGAAAGTGATGATACTAATCTATTCAGTCTTCCATATATAGAAATAGATGATTCCTTAACTTACAGCATTCCAGAAGGTTATGTCGCGCTTACATTCGATGATGGACCTTCTAAGCATACAATGGAGATTACTGATATATTAAAGAATTATGAGGTTGGTGGTACTTTTTTCTTTTTGGGTATTAACGCCAAAAAATATCCGGACCATGTTCAATATGTTCAATCAAATGGATATTCAATTGGTAGCCATTCCATGACCCATTCTATCATGACAAAGCTCTCCATTGATGAACAAGAAGATGAACTATTACAATCTGCCAAAATAATAGAGGATATTACGAAGGAAAAAGTAGTCCTTTTCAGACCACCCTATGGAGATGTAAATGAACAAGTAAAATCTGTAGTATATAACAATGAATTCAAAATAGTACTTTGGAATAGGGATTCAGAAGATTGGAAAACCAATGATCCCGATAAAATATTCAATTATGTACGAGACACTGATGTATCCGGATCGGTCATCATTTTTCATGAATCTCAATCTCTTATTGATGCTTTACCAAGAATAATCGAGAATTTACAAGAACGAAATTTACAAATTGTCAACTTACATTAAATTCGAGAATAATTAAAACCTAATGACATAGCATTCGAGATTCAACTATCGTTTTGCTGTAGTTGAACCTCGATAAGTAGTTCGAGGTTCTTGAGCGCATTCTACTTAAACTATACCTACATAATCCTCTTTACATGATCCACTTTAGCCTTTGGATGTATATCAACTGTATCTGTATATTCAACTAGCCCAATTTTGCAGCCAGGACCAATATTTACTCGATTCCCCCTGACTATTCCTATTTTACTCCATTCAAGAGATACATCTGTAGCCTCGATTTGTTCAGATTGTAATCTCCAAATATCACCGTAACCAAATTGTTCAAATAATGATCGAAAAAGGGTTGATATGATGTTTAATCGACTATATTTAACAATAATTTGGTCGCCACCAATCTCATGGACAAAGCATCTACCACTCATATTAACCTTAATTTCGCTAGCATTTAACAAACCCTTTACATGGAAACCACCAGCACTATTGAATGATTCTGCCTCAATATCACCAATAACACGTAAACTGCCGTTATTCTTAATTTCTTCTGCTCGTATATCTTTTTTACAGCTCATTGATCCGTTAGAAGTCACTACCCGACCATGCACATTTCCATTAATTATAGTAGAACCTGATGATATATACCTATTCGTATTAATATCACCAGCAAACTTTGCTGAGCCGTTTACTGTTACGGATTCGGCTGACACATTTCCATAAAAATGCGCCGATCCAGAAACTTTTACATCTAATGCATTAATATCACCATTAATATTGCTAGATCCAGAAATAGTAATGTTTTCATACAAACCACCTGCTAATTGCCCGCTGCCACTAATGACTGCATTCCCTTGTCGCGATTGTTCCATGAACTATCCCTCCATCACCTATTGTAATTTCTCGATTAAATTCCTCGACCGTTCTGATAAATCATACTTTTGTACGAAATGAGAGTAATGATCAAGATAGTATTTGCAAGGATTGTCTAACATCATATATTGAAGTATTGATCCCCTCCTGTAGACGATAACTTGCATATCCGTTCCTGTTAGATGCTGCGCCCATTGCCTCGCAGTGACCAACCACTCCTCACACTCCTCCTCAGACAAGCTAATATCCTGCTTCATCGTATCGAATAGCTCAATCAATAATATCTCTTGAAAAGTGAATCGGTGCTTCCCCCAAAGTTGGATGCATAGATTAGCAACATCAGCCTTTACATCAATAGCCTCTATAATATCTAGCAGCAAATATATCCGATTAGCGCTAATCGGAGAGAATAGCTCAGCCATCTCGTCTAATGAATGAGTATCCTTCATCGCTAAAATTGCATGAATTCGTTCCACCATTCTCCGCCTAGGAAAGAACGTCTCTTGACCAGTAAAAGCCGATTGCTTTCTAAACCATTCATCAGGGATTAGTCCTTGTCGTTTCCAACGATACAATTGCCCATAAGAAATGCCAGTCTCTATGAGTAGATCTTTTTTGGAAATTAATTCCTCCTGATTATGCATCAGATTTCCCTCGTTTCACCTTCGTAACAATGTTACGCTTTATTTTGATTTTATCGTAACATAACATTGTTTTATTTGTAAATAGTGAATGCATACCATAAGTAATTAAATATCCAACCCAATTCATAAAAACAATAAAAATACCTCAATAGTTGTTCTATCTAATTATGGGGTGTTTCTATTGTTTTTTTATGTATATACTAAGTGATAAAAAACATAAAAAACAGCGTAGCTAAATTTAGTTACGCTGTTTCTTGAAGATCTCATTTGTATGTGTGATAGGGTTCATCGTATCCCTATTTCCCGTCGCACAACTGGCGCGATCTTCGTCGCTAACCATTCTATGTTTTTAGCGACTTTTGTGAACGGTAATCCGCCTATATCTATCTGAGCGATAAAGCGTTGATGCTTGTACAGCTCGTATTGCTTCAATATTTTTTCGATAACTTGCTGTGGGCTGCCGACAAATAACGCTGTTTCTGGACTCGACATCTGCTCAAAATCTGCTTTAGAAATATGTGTGCTCATGCCGCGTTGGCGATTAACGTAACTCCAATAATTGGCGTAATACGGATAAAACTCTTCTCTTGCCTGTTGGGTTGTTTCGGCAATATAAGCATGTCCTGTCACACTGACATTCAAAGCATTAGCATTGTGGCCAGCTTGAACTGCTGCTTGGCGATAGATTTCAACAAGCGGCTTGAAACGATTTGGATCGCCCCCCAATATCGCTAAAGCTAATCCAGTACCTAATCTGCCTGCTCGTGCTGCACTTTCTGGCGTACCACCGACACCAACTGATAATGGTATTTTGGGTTGGATAGGTCTTGGTGCTATTTCAGCATTACGTAAAGAAGAACGAAATTGTCCGTTCCAAGTAACCTTCTCCTCTTCATTCAGCTTAAGAAAAAGCTTTAAGTTTTCTTCGAACAACTCATCGTATTGATTCACATCGTACCCGAATAGTGGGAACGATTCTATAAATGCCCCGCGTCCGGCAATGATTTCAGCACGTCCACCCGATAATAAATCAAGTGTAGCAAAATCCTCGAATAAGCGAACAGGATCTACCGTATTAAGTACCGTCGTTGCGCTTGTTAGTTTAAGACGCTTCGTAACCTGTGATATCGCAGATAAAACAACTGGTGGCGCCGACACTGCATAATCCAGACGATGATGCTCGCCAACGCCAAATACATCGAGCCCTGCCTCGTCCGCTAATTTTGCCGCTTCTATAATTTCTGCTAAGCGTTGTTTAGCATCGATCGTTTTCCCTGTATGTGGATCTGGACCTAAGTCTGCAAGCGTATATATGCCCATTTCAAATCCAGTATGACGATTTATTTGATCTTCCTTCATTATACTCTCCACCTCCATTTATAAGTTATAAAGATATATATTATGTATAACTAATATATTTCATTTCGCACTAACATGTCAAATAAATAAAAACACCCTATAAAGCAGACTTTTTAGCGTGTCTACTTTATAGGGTATTTGTGATATGATTCACTTTTCAGCTAAGATTTCTTTCCTTCTTTTTCCTTAAGCTTCGTAATTAGCTTATCTCCTTCAACATCTAAGTTTGGAAGAATACGATCTAACCACTTAGGTATCCACCAAGCTTTACTATCAAAAACAGCCATAACAGCAGGAACTAAAGTCATTCGTACAATAAATGCATCTATGAAGATACCTATCGTTAATGCAAAGCCTATTTGTTTAATAATGATATCATCGGTAAATATAAATCCAGCAAATACGGATACCATAATTACTGCAGCTGCTAGAACTACTCGGCTCGCTTGATTGTATCCTTGAATAATAGGCTCCTTGCCCCGATGTCCATGTACGTATGACTCACGCATGGAACTGACAAGAAACACTTGATAATCCATTGCTAATCCGTAAAGGATACCCGTAATAATAATCGGCATAAAGCTAAGCAGCGGCCCGCTAGTATCAAAGCCTAAGACAGAGTTCAGCCATCCCCATTGAAACACCGCTGTAGTCAGCCCGAACGTTGCCAATATACTTAGAAGAAAGCCAATAGTCGCCTTGATCGGAATAACAACCGAACGAAATACTAATAAAAGAATAATTAAAGAAAATATAACAATAATGCCGATATAAATCGGGAAAACATCAGCCAGCTTAGCTGACATATCAATATTTACTGCTGTAAATCCAGTAACTCCAAGCTTAATCCCATTTGACTGTAAAATACTTAGATCAGGATCACGTAATTGTGTTACCAATTCTTTTGTTTCTATATCCGATGGTCCCGTTTCGGGGATTAGACTGAATATAGCCAAGTTACCATTTTCATTGATTCCGAGTGGTGACACTTGATCAACGTTGTCCTGATTTTTGAGTTCCTGGACAATATTCATAATTAATTCAGGAGTAAACTTTGAAGCAGAATTCTCTTGCTCTGCAACCAAAACAAATGGCCCGTTAAATCCTTCACCGAATCCCTCTGTAATCGCATCATAACTTTGCCTTGCCGCCGTATCCAAATTCGCTGTGGCTGCTCCGGGAATACCCATATCCATTTTCAATATTGGTATTGATGCTACTCCAAGTACAATGATAATACATATAATTACTGGCCAACGAAACTTGATAACACCTCTGATCCATCTATCAGAGAATCCGTTGTGCGCCGAATTTGCTGCTTTATCTGTATTCTTTTGACGAGCCTTCTGAGAACAGATCCGTTCTCCTAATAACCCAAGCATAGCTGGTAATAGCGTCAAAGCAAGAAGTACACTAATAAGGACGGTTGCCGCAGCTACCAATGCCATAGTCGATAAGAAAGATATCTCTATAACAAGCATACCGCATAATGCAATAATAACGGTCAACCCTGCAAAGAATACCGCGCTTCCAGCAGTGCCAATCGCTCTGCTTGCGGCTTCCTGCGAGCCTAGCTTTTGATCAAAAATCAAACGGCGCTGGCGATTGACAATAAATAAAGAATAATCGATTCCCACCGCTAGACCAATCATCAGCCCTAACATGGCAGAGACACTTGACATCTCGATAAAGCTTGAAAGTGAAAAAGCTCCTCCAACTCCGATACCAACACCTAAAAGTGCAGTAAGAAGTGGAAGCCCTGCAGCTACCATTGATCCTAAAGTCATCAATAAAACCATCGCAGCAACAATTACACCAATAATTTCTCCGCTTCCAATCCCAAGCTGAAGAGGTAACAGCGATTCACTTGGCAATACGGTGATGCCAGCTTCATTTTCAACAACTTTAGTCGCTTCAATAATCGAATCCTTAATTTCTTGTGGAATAGAATTCACATCTTTTGTGAATTGAAATTGGAATAAAGCAATTGTACCATCGGAAGAGAGTAATACTCCGGGCAGTGGAAAACCATCCATAATCATATACCCATAAGGAGGTAGTTGATCAGCAGAGGCATTCTGCATCATTAGTAAAGTTAACTCACTTGCCCCTGTATCAAAATCAGCAGGGTTTAACACCCCTTCCAAAAGATACACTTCGTTAATTGCTTTGCTAATCGCAGACATTCGCTCTGGTGTATCCATTCGCGTATCATTGGAGGTCTTGAATACGATACTCCCTTGACCGCCAGAAGCCAGTGGAAGCTCTTGTGATAATTGGTCTAGTATCCTCTGTGATTCGGTACCTTCAATTTTCATCTCGCTACTTACATGAATACCATTTACTCCAATTAATGAAACAACAATTGCTAATATGATCAGCCAGCCCGTTATAAAATGCCAAGGTTTGCGGTAAGCTGTATTACCGATTTTATATAAAAATGTAGACATCCTGCAGTTGCTCCCTTCCACTATCTAGTTTAATAACTAAAACCCATTTCGCAAATATTCGTATATCTTATCTAAGTATTGATGGAACGAAGTATCTGACAACGTTTGCTCTGGAATTAGTACATTGAGACTTCCATTGAGCACCGGCAAGATAGCTCCATAAACCGCTCCTACAAGCAGATGAATATATCCTTCATCATATTTCCCATTAGAAATTTCCGTTAAAATGGTGTATGCACCATTTTGCATATGGCTCATTTGGTCAAGGAAATAAGGTTTAAGAGATGGATGTTTTTCGCAGAGAATTACGAGCTTACTTACTTTTCTAAAAAGCTCCAATGTAAGCTGCATTTTGATTAATTGAAAAAGCACATCGAGCAGGGGGGTGTCTTCGGACAATTCTGCAAGCAAGTTCTCAACTTCAATCGTGTCTTGTAACATAGAAGCCCCTGTAACCACAGCTTCTTCCTTACAAGAAAAATGGTTTGCGAAGGTTCTTCTAGAATATCCAGCTCTTTGAACCACATCTTCCACTACAAAATCATCAAGCCCGCGTTCCAGTGCAAGCTGAAAGGCTGCATCTGCAAGTGCTTTAATAGTAAATTCTTTTTTGGTGTAGCGTAAGTTTCGGTT
>DXHF01000054.1 GCA_019113605.1 Candidatus Paenibacillus intestinavium | reverse complement strand
AACGTATCGGTCAAAGATGCGAATGGGATAGAGGGGTTGGATGGTAACCAGACCATCAATGTGTCAACTCCACTGGTGTTAAGCATCCTGAAATAAATGGGATGAACCATTAGAAACCCCCACTTCAATCGAAGCGACAGCTTTGGTAAGTGGCGGGAGTATTCATTCGATTATATAATGTATCGGCGAGTTCAACATAAATTAAAAACCTTTAAAGCATGGATTAAAGATAAATAAAGGTATTTACAGTATGTTATAATGTAAAAAACTAGATGAACCTAATTTATTTGCAGAAGGAGTCAATGTGATGAAACTTATTTATACTGGTAAGACAAAGGATGTATACGCGCTGGAAAATGGGGATTACCTACTGAAGTTTAAAGATGATGTAACGGGAGAGAATGGTGTATTCGATCCAGGTGCTAACACAGTTGGTTTAGTTATGGAAGGCTCTGGGCGTGCAGGATTAAGCTTAACGAAGTTCTTTTTCGAGAAGTTGAAAGCAGCAAATATTCCGACTCACTACATAGATGCAGATATTAAGGAAGCGACAATGACGGTGGCACCTGCTACTGTATTTGGAAAAGGACTTGAAGTAATTTGTCGTTATCGTGCGGTAGGAAGCTTCCTTCGTCGCTACGGCTTGTATGCACAAGAAGGACAAGCATTGGATGCTTTTGTAGAAGTGACGCTGAAAGATGACGATCGTCTGGACCCACCAATTAGTAGCTCTGCTCTTGAGATGCTAGATATATTGACAGCAGAGGAGTATGCTGATCTTGAGCAATTAACGAAGCAAATTAGTGGAGTTGTGAAGGACGAGCTTAGTAAGAAGGGCATCGAGCTTTATGATATTAAATTAGAATTTGGCCGCATCAATAAAGATGGACAGGTTGTACTTATCGATGAAATTTCTGGTGGCAATATGAGAGCTTACAAGGATGGGGTGTACATCGCACCTTTAGATTTGGAAAAATTGATGCTGGCAGCTGAATAAACGACTAGGAGTATAGGCGATTGGAACAGTTAATGAAGATTCGTATTGATGCGATAAATCGTTATATGAACGTACAATAAATAGTATTTTATAAACAACACTGCCCTCGTATTATTGAGGGCAGTGTTGTTTTGTTAATTTCAATAAACAATTGTAACCGTTTTTCTTTCGTTATAGAATAGATTGAAAAAGCGGTATCGTAGTGACACGCTACAAGGGAGCATACGCATGGAGAGGTTCTTATCTAGTAAAAAGTATATTCCGTTTACGTATAAGATGATGATTCCATATCTCATTCTAGTATTGCTAACAGATCTGTTGGTCGGTTATATAGCATATACGATGCTTATCCAATCTAGGACTGAGATGGCGGAAACGAGTGTCCGTACGGCATTGCAGCAGACAAGGAATAATATCGAGTACCAGACGGATGAAATTACACGTATGACTAATTCACTTTTTCTCAATACGACCTTTCAGAATGCGCTTCAGTTTCGGGGCAGCCCTTTGGAAAATATGCTCAAAATGAGAGACGATATCGTCCCCTATATGAAGGCCCCTTTGCAATTGTATGGGAACAAGCTAAGACTTGCACTTTATACCGTCAACGAGTCGATGCTTGAAATTACTGGCGACGATATGTCATTGCCAATCGGAAGAAGCGATTATTATATTCTTTCTCATCAAGCGATCGAAAACACGGAATGGTTCAATTCGATCATTACGAATAACAAAGATAGCTTGTTTCTTCAAGCGGATACGGATCGTGCACTAGGCAATATTTCGTATTTCCGCAAACTCGTTTCTTCACAGGGAGCTCCAGCCGTAATCGGTTATATTCGCGTTACAGCTAGAATAGATGAGCTTTTCGGAAATTTTGATACCTTTCCGACTGAACAGGGCATAGTCCTTCGTTTGATGGATCGGGTTAGTGGACTAACGCTCTATGAACAGGGGGTTGTGGGTGAATATGATAGACAAGATGTTTACCTGGTTATTAGTGAGGACATTCCATTCTCAAACTATGTGATCGAGGCAAGGGTGCCGCATACGTATTTGAATAAAGATGCGAGTAAAATGCAGAAAGTTATTGGTACGGTTTGTTCGATTAGCTTTTTGGTTATGGCATTTATCGGTTTTTTGGTTGCTCGCAGATCAGGTAAGAAAATTAAGCGAATTGTACATTTGGTCCAGTCGTTTCAGGAAGGTAATTTTCATAAAAGAATTGGGTTTTCAGGAAATGATGAATTTGTCTATATTGCTAATAGCTTCAACCAAATGGCAACAAGCATTCAGGAACTGATTAGGAATGTCTATGAGCAGGGCATTCAGAAAAAACAAGCTGAGCTGGATGTGCTTCAAGCTCAAATTAGTCCTCATTTCTTATACAACACATTGTCGACCATTGGCAGCTTAGCTAATTTGGGAGAAGTCGAGAAGGTTACACTAATGGTACAAAGCCTGTCTAAATTTTATCGGCTCACGTTGAATGAAGGGCATGTCTATATCTCTCTCGAAAAAGAGTTGGAGCAGGTGAGGATGTATCTTGAAATCCAGAGGGTAAAATATGCGGATGCCTTTACAGTTTATTATGATATTGATCCGGAAATCTTACATATCCCCCTTATTAAACTGATTTTACAGCCGTTTGTTGAGAATATATTCAAGCATGCCTGGTTCGGGGAGACGATCGCGATCCGTATTACTGGAAAGCGTCTTGGCGACCGTATTGAACTCAAGGTTATTGATAACGGGATCGGTATGCGTCCGGATACACTCCGGAAAATGCGGTCGATCGCGGTTCAATCGGACAGTTACGGTCTAAGAAACGTGGAAGAACGAATCAAACTGAGATACGGTAATGATTTTGGTATTTATATCGTTAGTCACTTTGGAGCGGGAACGACAGTTCAAATTATCTTACCCGTGAATAATGCGGAAATTAGAGAAGTAATGGGAGAATAGGAGCACTTATGGCGATGGATATTAACGTTTTGCTAGTGGATGATGAAGTAGTCGATTTGGAATGGTTGAGACGACGTGTGGTGGGAAATGAGCATTTGTCTTTGAATAGCGTTAGAACGGCAACGAGCGGATTTACCGCTTTAAAATTGATGGAGCAGCACCCTATTGATATTATTCTCTCTGATATACGCATGCCGATTATGTCTGGTATGGAGTTTGCGAGAAAAGCAAAGGAGATTAATCCTGACGTTCATATTCTATTTATAAGTGGGCATCAGGATTTCAGTTATGCCAAAGAGGCAATTCAATTGAACGCTACCGGTTATTTACTTAAGCCCGTCGATGACGACGAGCTTAGCAAGACGATGACCGAGCTTTGCGCTAAGATTGAGAAAGAGAGAAAGCGGCTAGTGTCCTTGTCGGAAACGCTGACGCTTGTCAATCAGGAGCTGTTGCTGCGCTGGTTTAACGAGTCTGCTCCGGGACAGGTCGAGACGCATATTTACAACTTTCTTATGCCATACCTACATGGTGCGTCGGCAATCGCCATCATCGAGATCGATGACATGGCGTGGAAAATCCAATCATGGACTGAAGAAAGGCGGAGTGTATGGAACAGTAGCGCAAATCAATTTATCCGAAATTTTGCTCATGAACAAAATTTAGGTATGGTCATCACGACCTATGACGATCGCTTTGTTATATTGGCCGCAATTCAGGAGCAATATTTTAACACATTAATGGAAGAGTTGATTCGAGCGTTCTACAAGGAATTTTCCTTTTCCATTACGATCGGCAGAGGAATGTACACAACCGAACTCGGCAAGCTGCATGATTCCTATCGGCAGGCAAGGGCAGCTTTAAGTATTAAATGGATTGTCGGAAAAAACAGGCTCATTCAAGATGCCTCGGAATGGCAACCGAAGGATAATATCGCTTCGGATTTAGAAGTTATTGTTGAGCGAATGCTTAAAGCTATGCTCGATTACGATCTTACGACCATCGATGATTGTTTGCTGCAACTATTTACCGGGGATAGTCCGCTCACCCGGAAAAACGATGTTTACGATATTATTATTCGGATTACGTCCAAACTACATGCGGATCTAAGGCAAATGAACGAGCATTTGTACGAAATTTTGAATTGGGATTCTCAGCAATCGCTTGAGTTGTTTCAGTTCGAAACGGTGCATGATATTCTTTCTTGGCTAAGAAGAAGGTTCTTCGAACTGTCGGAGCTGCTTTATTTGAAGCGGCAAAGACAAAAGCGGAAGTTAATCGATGAAATTACTGAATATGTGACAGCAAGGCTAGAGCAAAAAATAACGCTCAATGAAGTTGCCGCACATTTCAATTTTACACCTAACTATCTTGGCCATCTGTTCAAGGCTGAAACTAACAGTCTATTCAGCGATTTTCTAAGTGAGTTGCGCATGAAGCGGGTATGTGAACTGCTTGAAGATCCAACTAAGAAAATATATGAAATTGCCGATCAAGTCGGATACAAAAACATTATTTATTTCAACAGACAGTTCAAACAATATATGCAGATGTCCCCTGGCGAGTACCGAAAGAGAAACAAAATTTGAATCGAAGCCCGCGTTCCGGAAGGAGCAAGGGCTTATTTTTTGTCGAATCGTTGAATTAGTATTAGGTTTAGTTGTTTTACTAGATTATTTTTCTGCTTCTGTCCTTTTATAATGAAAATATAGAAAAGAGAGGGGTGCAGATATGAAAGGGCATACATTATGGAAAGATATGAAAAATTACAGGGTGCTCTTATTGATGCTGGCACCGGCGGTTGCGTTTTTTTTCCTGTTTGCTTATATTCCGATGGCGGGAATCATTATTGCCTTCAAAAATTATGATTATGCCGGTGGTGTTTTTGGAAGCGCCTGGAATGGTTTGAATAACTTTCGTTTTTTCTTTGAATCAGGAGATGCCTGGCGGGTTACAAGAAATACAGCACTGTACAATATTGCATTTATCGTCGTGAATAATTCATTACAAATTTTCGCAGCCATAATGTTGTTTGAGGTTGGTGGCAAATGGTTTCGAAAAATTATGCAATCGGCGCTGTTTCTTCCTTACTTTATTTCATGGGTTGTTGTCGGCGCGATTGCCTATAACTTGCTCAACTATGATATCGGTACTGTGAATGCTTTACTTAGAGGTTTCGGATTACAACCGATCGATATTTACAATACGCCTTCCTATTGGCCGTATATCTTAGTTATCGTTTCCGCTTGGAAAAGTCTTGGGTACGGAACGGTAATGTACTTGGCCGCAATTTCTGGCATAGATACCGAGATGTACGAAGCTGCTGAAATTGATGGGGCTAACATTTTTCAACGGATCATGAAAGTGACAATTCCAAATCTTTATCCAACGATTATTATTCTAGTGCTTCTGGCGGTCGGGAACATATTCCGCGGTGATTTCGGGATGTTCTATAACATGATTGGCAACAATGGTTTGTTATTCTCCACGACAGACGTTATTGATACATTCGTGTTCAGGTCGCTGATTACTTCAAATGATATAGGTATGTCGGCTGCGGCGGGCGTTTTCCAATCTGTGCTTGGTTTTGCGACGATTTTGACGGTGAACTACGCTGTCCGTAGATATGATAAAGACCGTGCCCTTTTCTAACCGTATAAGGAGCTAATTTTCAGATAATGGAGGTAACGATATGAAGCAGCTCGATCGTAAAATATTTTCAGGTATTGGTTATGTATCCCTGATTATGCTCGCGATTTTATGTATTATCCCCTTTGTGCTTGTCGTATCTTCATCCCTTACGGAAGAAACCAAAATCGTAACGGATGGCTATCAATTTATACCGACGGCATTTTCAGTGGAAGCTTATATCATTTTATTTAAGTATCCTAAGGAGATGATTAACGCCTACTTAGTGACCATAGGTGTTACGGTGGCAGGCACGCTGCTAGGTTTATTTCTAACTTCGATGACTGCTTATGCGTTGTCGAGAAGAGATTTCAAGTGGCGCAATAAGTTTTCGTTTTTCTTCTTCTTCACAACGTTGTTTAACGGTGGGTTAGTTCCATGGTATCTACTTATGGTCAATTACCTCCAATTGAAAGATACTTTCGCAGCATTAATCGTTCCAATGATGCTCAACGTTTTCTATATCATTGTCATGAAGTCATTTATGAGTGGTATTCCGGAAGCGATTGTAGAATCAGCTAAAATTGATGGAGCAGGCGATTTTAAGATCTATACGAGTCTAATTTTGCCGCTTTCTAAGCCGGCGCTCGCTACAATTGGATTGTTTCTTGCACTTGCTTATTGGAATGATTGGTACAATGCACTGCTATTTGTATCCAACGAGAAATTGATGCCGCTCCAATATTATTTGTACAAGATGCTTGGTAATATGGAAGGCATGCGTAAAGCGATGATGGGGGCTGGAGCGGTTGTAACAACATCAATTCCTACTGAGAGCTTGAAGATGGCGATGACGGTCGTAGCAACTGGTCCGATTTTGTTAGCTTATCCATTTGTCCAGAAGTACTTTGTTCAAGGTATGACGATTGGCGCTGTGAAAGGGTGAACCCGGAAAATCCGGTTTATCAATAGAATGAATTATAAGGGGGAAGGCTTGAGATGCTGAGAAAAAATAGAACGATAATGTTCGCACTTGTTTTAACCTTCGTAATGATTTTAAGTGCATGTGGCGGTAACACGGGTACAAATACGCCCGCTAAGGCTACAAATAATCCGGAGGTAGTAAACGACAAAGGGAACGACTCAGACAATGCAAATAGCTCAGACACCATTGATATTTCCAAAGAAGTAAAGCTGAAAATGATTTTTGTTGGACCTAAGCCAGTAGACTATGATAGCGTTTTTGCCCAGATTAATACAAAGCTCAAAGAGAAAATTAATGCGACTGTTGAGGGTGAATTCCTTGACTGGTCTGACTGGGCGCAAAAATACCCACTGAAGCTAGCGGCTAACGAAGATTTTGATCTTATCTATTCAGCAAACTGGGCTGGCTACAATGACCAAGCGCTGAAGGGTGGATTCCTAGAATTGACGGAAGAGCTACTTACGACATATATGCCACAAACTTGGGCAGCGATGTCTGATGTAAGCTGGGATCAAGCAAAAGTAAATGGAAAATTGTATATGGTTCCGCAAAACAGAGGAGAATCTGTTGAAAAGCTGATTCTGTATCGTGAAGATTTACGTACGAAATACAATCTTCCTGAAATCAATAGCCCAGAAGCGTACGCGAATTATTTGAAAACAATCGCACAAAATGAGAAAGGTATTGCACCTTTTACTCCGGAAACAGGAGACTGGAAATATCATAATCTAGACCGCGTAATGCTGAAGCAGCAAAAGGAATGGAATATGTTTGATATGGACCTTCCATTTGCCTTCAAACTAGCGGATGAAACAGGTCAAGTATTTAACGTATATGAAACACCAGAATTCAAAGATCTACTTGTCTATTACAAAGATCTTGCGGATAACAATGCATGGTCGAAAAACGTTCTTAACAGCAAAAACGATCATCAAGCAGACTTTAAAGCAGGAAAAACAGCATCAATTACACATAACAACGGAACGCTTGGATCATTGATGACTCTAATGCTCCAAGAAAATTCTCCTTATGAAGTAGCAATAGCTGACATCAATGAGGGTAAGAAAAAATCAATTGCTATATCTACACAAAACGGTACGTCGATTCATGCGACTTCCAAAAATGTAGAACGTTCTTTGATGTTTGTTGATCTGATGCAAAATGATAAAGAGCTACACGACCTTATGATGTACGGTACTAGCGGCGTACACTATGAAGCAATTGGTGACGACAAGTTCAAAGCACTCGAGAAAAATCAGAACTTTACAGGCTTCTCAAACTGGAACTTCAACTCACCGCTTAATCGTGACAATGAAGCATTCCCACAAGAGGTTTCTGATCTAGTTAATAGCTGGGATGCGAGTGTCTACCACTATGCACTTGAAACATTTGTATTCGATAATAGCCAAGTGAAAACAGAAATCGCTAACGTGGGTAATGTAATGCTTCGTTATGCAATTCCACTTGAATACGGCGTAATTAAAGATATCGACAAAGGCCTTGAAGAGCTGAACAAGCAACTGGATTCGGCTGGACTTGATAAAATCCAAACGGAACTACAAGCTCAAATCGATGCTTTCTTAGCGAATAAGAAATAATTTGCAAAACCAATCAGCATGCCTCCGCTCAATTTGGTTAAGATCCCAAATAGAACGGAGGTTTTTATTAGACTAGAGACGTAGAAGGGTGATTAGAAGATGAGAATTAAAGCAAAGATTGTTTCTGTATTTCTCGTAGTATCGTTAATATTAAGTTCATTTACATTCAATATGGGAATGACTTTAGCTGCAGAATTGAACAGTTCATATATTGAAAATGGCGGTTTCGAAGCCGATTTCTGGACGGATGGATCATGGGAGGTGGAAACAGGAGATTCTACTCAAGTAGATATTCAGCAATATGCCTATGATAAGGATGAATGGCTTAATCCGGAAGAGGGACTTCACGGATTCAAATATTGGATTAAGGATACGGCTTCTGGAAACCAGACGATTACGGTAAAGCAGACGATTCCGCAGATTACGGCGGGAAACTATGAACTATCGGTTCAATCAATGGGTGGTTCTGGACAAGAAGCAGGCAATGTTGAATTGTTTGCGGGAGACGATAAGACCACTGCGGTTGCGACCACTGGCTATAATGCTTGGGGGACAGTTAGCTTGAAGTTTGTTTTGGAGCAGGATGCAACTGATCTTGTTATCGGGGCGAACATAAGCGGCGCTCCAAAAGCATGGGGATATTTGGATAGTTTTGAGTTGAAACAAGTGAGCGCGGAAACAAACCCACCTGTGGATGCGGATATTTTCGTGAAAAAGGTTGAAGGACTTACGCCTGATTTTATTAAGGGTGTGGATATCTCGAGCATTATTTCTTTGGAAGAGAGCGGAGTTATTTTCTATAATGAGGGTGGAGAAGAGCAAGATATTTTCGAAACTGTTCATGAAGCCGGAGTGAATTATGTTCGTGTACGTATATGGAATGATCCATTTGATAAAGTTGGTAATAGTTATGGTGGAGGCAATAATGATCTAGAAACAGCGATTGAAATCGGTAAAAGGGCAACCGCTAATGGAATGAAGCTGCTAGTAGATTTCCATTATTCCGACTTCTGGGCCGATCCAGGTAAACAGCATACACCTAAGGCATGGGCAAATTTGAATTTTGAAGATAAAAAGACGGCACTGTATGACTTTACCTATGAAAGCTTGGAAGAGCTGCTTAAAGAAGATATAGATGTTGGTATGGTTCAAGTAGGTAATGAAACGAATGGACAATTCGTCGGTGAATCCAAATGGCCGGAGATCAGTGCATTGTTTAATGCGGGAAGTAAAGCGATTCGAGATATTGATAAAGAATATGATTCTAATATCCTTGTTGCGCTGCACTTTACGAATCCAGAATCCTCTAGCAGATATAGTGGTTATGCTAAAAATTTACAGGATAATAATGTAGACTATGATGTGTTTGCAAGTTCTTATTATCCATTCTGGCATGGCACTTTAAGTAATTTAACGTCCGTCCTGAAGAATGTAGCAGATACTTATGGAAAAAAAGTAATGGTAGCCGAAACCTCTTACGCTTATACCGCTGAGGACGGCGATGGACATGAAAATACAGCGCCTAAAAGCTCTGGTCAAACATTAGACTACCCAATTAGTGTTCAAGGTCAGGCGAACTCGCTTAGAGACGTAATCGAAGCGGTCGCTAATGTCGGTGAAGCAGGAATTGGTGTGTTTTATTGGGAGGCTGCTTGGCTTCCGGTAGGTCCAAAAGAAAATTTAGAGCAGAATAAACTTATTTGGGAGGAACACGGTTCCGGTTGGGCCTCCAGTTATGCGAAGGAATATGACCCGAAAGATGCGGGCGTATGGTATGGCGGAAGTGCCGTTGACAACCAAGCATTGTTTGATTTTAACGGGCATCCATTGTCATCGCTGAATGTATTTAAGTATGTAGATACAGGTGCAGTTGCCCCGATCATTATAGATGAAATAAAGGATGTTTCGTTGACTGTAATCGAAGGGGACCCGATTGATTTGCCAACGACTGTAACGGTTATCTACAACGATGGAACTACTGGAACGATATCGGTTGTATGGGATCAAGCGGCGCTTGACCAAGCTATCAGCCAAGGACCAGGCAGCTATGTCATTGGTGGAACTGCGGAAGGTGATCAAGCAGTAAAGACCCTTCTTACAATTAAGAACGAGAATTACATCGTCAACGCAAGCTTTGAAAATAACGATAGAAGTATGTGGGAAATCACTTATGGTGAGGGAAGTAAGGCTCATACAAACTATCAGAACAAAGTTTCGGATGCCAAAACAGGTAATTATTCTTTACACTTCTTCTCGGCAGAAGGAGTTGACTTTAGAGTAGAACAGACCATTTCCGGACTGAAGCCAGGATACTATAATCTCTCGATGTTTATCCAAGGGGGAGATGTAACATCTACTGATATGAATCTCTTTGCCTTAGCGGGCAGTGAGGAATTGAAAGTGGAAACAGCTGTAGATGGCTGGGTGAATTGGCAGAATCCTGAGATCGAAAATATTCTCGTTACTAATGGAACTCTTACAATTGGAGCTAATATTACAGCGAATGGTGGCACATGGGGCACGATTGATGATTTCTATTTAGGCTTTGTCAAGGATGTTTCGGACCCAGATCCAACACCAACGCCAACACCTAATCCGACACCAAAGCCTACCGTGGTTGTTAATCCTCCGCAGACTGAGGATGTCACGATTAACGTGGATGGTGGAGCATTGGGCAGTAATTCGCTTTCTAATCTTACGGTTACTCGGACGACGTTGTCTGACGGAACGAAAAGAGACAAGGTTGACTACACATCGGCAAAAGCTCTTGAGGCCATCAATAAGCTCCTTGCAGATGGACTTAATACGATTCGGTTAATCTTCCCGGATACAAAAGACGAAGTTTCTGAGCTGGAAATTGGAATTTCTAATGATACATTGAATACAATGGCTTCCGGCAATGTTAATTTTGAAGTGTATACTGACTATGTAAGATTAATTCTACTACAGCAAACGATAGCCTCATTGGAAGGCGATTATCGTTTCAAGTTGACTCCCGTTAAGAATGCCAATGCAATTAAGTCTATTGAGGAACGTGTGAAGCAAGCACAAGTTGTTCAAGCGGCTGCAGGTGCAGGTAGTGTTGAGGTTGTAGGTCGTCCAATGACCATAGAGACAGGTGTCAAAGGCTATCCAGTAGATCTGATTCTTCCACTGCCAAGTAACGTAATTCCAACGGATGCAGCTGAGCGCGAGGAATTCCTATCTCATTTGGTAATCTATATTGAGCATAGTGATGGCGAGAAGGTACTTGTACAGCCTGAAGTGGTGCAGTATTCGAATGAGCAGCTTGGACTGAAGTTCCGCGTTACCAAGTTTAGTACATTTACTGTGCTAAATATGGAGAACTGGGAACCTTCCCAGCAGGAAGCATCTGCACATCAATCGTATATTAAAGGGTATTCTGATGGAACATTCAGACCGGATCAAGCCATTACAAGAGCAGAAATGGCAGCGATTCTGTCTAGAATTGGAGTGGGTCAGAATGGGAATTCAGATAGTATTAGCTATAAGGATATGAATGATTTCGGATGGGCAGCAAAGGACATCGATGCGGTAACATCCATCGGATTAATGACAGGATACAAGGATGGAACCTTTGGACCTAAATTGGGTATTACCCGAGCAGAAATGGCAGCAGTTGTCGTACGTTGGATGAATCTGACCGGTGAAGGGTCTCCATCATTCACGGATACTGAAGATCATTGGTCAGCTCACAGTATTGCATTAATTCAACAGGCAGGT
>DXHF01000576.1 GCA_019113605.1 Candidatus Paenibacillus intestinavium | reverse complement strand
AAAAAGAGCTGCAAGATATTGTGAAAACATTGAATCTTGATGGTCGTCTTGATCATTTGCCCAATCAGTTATCTGGTGGTCAGCAGCAGCGCGTTTCGATCGGTAGAGCGCTAATTAACCACCCATCAATTATTCTTGCCGATGAACCAACTGGGAATTTGGATAGTAAAAATAGTAAGGAAATTATGGATATGCTTATTCTATTCAATAAGCTATATAAGCAAACTTTGATTGTCATTACACATGATGAGCGTATTGCATTGCAAGCAGATCGCATCATTACAATTGAAGATGGCTTGCTTGCTAAGGACGAGGTGATTCGTCCGTGAACATCGTCAATAAGCTAACATTAAGACATATGAAGCAGAATAAACGCCGTACCCTTATTACGATTATTGGCGTTATTATTTCTGTAGCGATGATTACAGCAGTAATGACACTAGGTATTTCCTTTCAAGACTTATTAAAACGGCAAGTAATAGCTGAATCTGGAGAATGGCATACTCTGTATTATAATGCAACTCCCGAGCAAATAGATGTTATTGCTAATGATGAATCAACGAAGATGTTAATGCTATCTGATATGAAGGGCTTTGCTTCCCTAGAGGATATGGGGCTTAAGGGAATGTACAATAAGCCTTATATTACGGTAAAGTCCTATGATAGTAATGGATTAAGCAAATTTCCGATTACTGTAGCGGAAGGTAGACTTCCGCAAAATGAACATGAAATTGTTGTACCACAGCATTATTTGAAGGATGTAACAGGTTCCAAAATTGTACCTGGTGATGAAATCGAGCTATCGATGGGAACAAGATATCTAATTGAAGGTACTCAACCTTTTATGGAACAACGATCTAACTTCGATGAATACTCGCCTACTTTTATGACAGACAGTAATACGCTAGATGAGTATCTCGAGATCGATGAGACCAATACTTACACGGTGGTAGGTATAATAGAGCAGCCAGTATGGGAAAGTTCATGGTCTCCAGGCTATACGTTCATTACTTATCTTGACCAAAGTCTATTAGCAGCAGAAGAGAAGGTCAATGTAAGTGTTATTACTAATAAGGTTGAAAATAGTATTGGTTCGAATTCTCAGGTATTGGCAGAGAAATTGAATTTGGCACACAACATCAATTATGAATTGTTAAGATATGATTTTATTAGTAATGTTAATGGATTTGCAGCTACGATGTACACGCTAACGGCAATCATTATGGCAATTGTTATCGTCGGTTCTGTATCGCTAATTTATAATGCGTTCGGAATTTCTGTAGCGGATCGCTCACGATATCTTGGAATGCTAGCGAGTGTTGGAGCAACTCGGAGACAGAAGCGGAACTCGGTATTTTTCGAAGGGTTTGTCATAAGTATTATTAGTATTCCGCTTGGTTTCTTAGGTGGATTGTTAGGTCTTACAATTACCTTCTGGTCTATTAATACAATGATTCAAGATTTATTCGGCGTATCGGAAACACTATTAGTAAAGGTTACTCCACTTACGATTATTGTCTCGGTGGCGATATCATTACTAACAATCTTCCTATCTACATGGTGGCCAGCGAAGCGTGCATCCAGAGTATCTGCAATTGATGCCATTCGTCAGACACAGGATATTAAGTTATCGAAGAAAAAAGTGAAAACATCAAAGCTTGTTCGAAAACTATTTGGTATTGAAGCGGAAATTGCACTCAAAAATTTGAAGCGTAATAAGCGTAGATACCAGATTACTGTGTTTTCACTAGTTATAAGTATATTGCTGTTTCTAACGGTGTCGTTCTTTACGAATACGATGAAGCAATCACTAGATATCACGAATGATGGTATTAATTATGATATTGTACTAGGAAGTCATAACGGCGAATTAACTAATACGATAGATAAAGTGACGCAATTAGAGGATGTTACAGCATTTAATTATTTACAATCGTTGTTTGTTGAAGCAAATATCCCGTTATCACAGCTTCCACCAACTGCATCCAAGATGGTAGAAGAGAGTCCTGAGTACCTAGAAGATGGAAAAATGCGCTACTCCGTCTATCTATATACGATGTCAGATGAAGCGTTGACGAAGTATGCACAGGATAACGGTATCGATGTCGATGCACTATTCCATGAATCAGAGCGCAATGCGATATTGCTGAATGTGAATAATTTCTATTCTATGTATTTGGAGAAAAAGGTTAGTGAATTGCCAATTTTGAATGGTAAAGGAACAACTTTTGATCCGATTGCGCAAGTAAGTATCCCAGAGGAGCTTGATAACGGCGACTATGAGTATCACACAGAAGAAATAGCATTACCATCACTTCATATTTCAGATGTGACTACCGAGTATCCGATGGGTATTTCAAAGGGGCAAGGTGGATCTTCATCGATGATTTTATTAGTGTCACAGAAGGTTCTGGAGCAATTAGTCGGAGATCAAGAAGAAATTCATATTCGTCAAGATTTGTATTTAAGTAGCTCAAATCCAAAAGAAACAGAGAAGCAGATATCGGAAATGGATAATATAGAAGGTCTCTATATTAGCAATGTTTATGAAAGTAGACAGTCAGAACAACAAATGCTTGTCCTAATCGGTGTATTCACTTATGGATTTATCGCATTAATAACGTTGATTTCCATTGCTAATATATTGAATACAATATCGACAGGTATTCAATTGCGTAAGCGTGAATTTGCGATGCTTCGTTCGATGGGGATGACGAAAAAAGGCTTCTACCGCATGATTAATTATGAGAGTATTTTCTACGGCATGAAAGCATTGCTATACGGGTTACCGCTTAGCTTGCTCGTAATGATTCTCATTTATAGAAGTATGGGTAACGTTATAGAATATAGCTTCCAGCTTCCATGGGCAAGTATTGTGATCGCTATTGTCGCTGTATTTATTATTGTGAGTGTATCGATGATATATTCAGGCTCAAAGGTGAAGAAGGGCAGCATCGTTGAGGCGCTCAAACAAGAAAATATTTAGTAACGATAAAGAAAGAAGTGTCATGATAAGGAGAAAACCATGTCTACGAAATCTGAGTTTTTAAGGCGATATGAGCATACGATATATCGTATGGCTATCATTCTATTACAAGATGAGACAGAGGCGATCGAAGTAACGAAGAATGTGCTTTGTCAGCTTTGGCACGACGAAGGTTTTGTCTACCTGGACGAACGTAAGCAGCATAATGTGATGATTTGGCTTGTGAGTAATGCTGCTACGACTACTACAAATCAGATTGCATAATTCAACTTTCAAAGCGTTATACTATACATAAAAGTGCTAGCGTGATCACGCTAGCACTTTTATGTTATGTCTACATTTACAACAGGGTTCAAGGCAGTTGTTTCAGATGCGACGTCGAATATGCAACGTTAGCATCGACTTCGCTATCAAAGTCCATTTTTCGAACTACCAATTAAAATGAAGGTTCAAAAAGTGGACTTTCAGAGTCGAGCAGGTGAAACGCTACTTGAGAAAGGCGGAAGCGCAAATGTACGTGTTTGGTACATGCGAACCGTACTTTCCAAGTTCGTTTCAGATGCGACGTCGAATATGCAACGTTAGCATCGACTTCGCTATCAAAGTCCGCTTTTTGAACTACCTTACATGCAAGCTTTACGCCAATTTGCACGATTGAACATCCCTTTTTCAACAGATATACTTGTCCAAAATTGTTTTTTGAATTCTGGGTGGATAAATTCGGGTGTTAAATACGTCCATGACTGACCAAGAAGTGATAAAGCATCTTTGAAGCTGTTAACAATGGTAGGATCAATATTTTGCGCTGCGGTATCGTTGGATCGATAAAACTGCCAACTCCCATTCTCTTCTTTACGAGCAAAGAGATTAATTTCACCAGCGGCTCCTTTAACGATCAGTATCGTTTGCCATTGCTCCATGATAGCTCGTACACTCCCTTCACAGTTTAGCGAATATATAGCAATTATACATCATTTACCAACAAGATTTCATTCCTTTATTGTAATATGTTACGATTAACAAAAATAAAAAAAAGCCGAGGTATGACATATGAAAGAAAAGCAGTTGATTGAGCAATATTTTCAAGATCACAAAGACGCGTTTATTGAACATATTCGCAGACTTGTACAAATTCGTAGTACCAAGGGTGAGGCAAGGCCTCAAATGCCCTTTGGTGAAGGACCTGCTCGAGCATTGGATGAGACATTAGTAATCGCACAGCAATTAGGTCTACTCACGAACAATATTGATTATTATGTGGGGACGATAAGTATTAACGAGCAGGAAACGAAGCTTGGTATTCTGGGACATGTTGATGTTGTAGGAGAAGGGTCGAATTGGAGTTTTGATCCTTATGAGGCGATCGTGAAGGATGGGAAAATGTACGGTCGTGGTACATCAGATGATAAAGGACCTGTCATTGCGGCAATGTATGCACTAGCAGCAATTAAAGATTTGGGCATTCCGTTAGCATACAATACAAAATTAATCGTTGGCACAGATGAAGAATCTGGCTGTGAAGATATTGAGTATTATTTTAAGAAGGAGCAAGCTCCACCTTATGTATTTACCCCAGATGCGGAATTCCCGGTCATTAATATTGAGAAGGGTGCTATTCGTACCGCATTCCGAGCACAAGTTCAACCAACAAAGCAATTACCACGAGTACGTTCGATCAATGGTGGCTACAAAGTCAACGTTGTACCACCAGAAGCCGATGCTGTCATTGAAGGCTTAACTGTGGATGAGCTAGCGCATTATGTGCAAGGAGTGACGGCAGCGACATCAGTCCAATTTGAGTGCAGTGAACAAGGCGAAGGCGCAGTTGCTATTCATGCAATTGGCGAAGGTGGTCATGCGTCTACACCAGAAAGTGCGAACAATGCAATTACTGCTTTACTGACTTTAATTGCTGCATTACCACTTAGTGAAAGCGAAGGACATCATATGCTGAAAGGTGTAAATTCGATTTTTCCACATGGTGATCACGGAGCAGAAGCAGCAGGACTTGCAATGAGCGATGCGGAATCTGGTTCACTGACTATGAACTTCTCGATTATTGCTTATGATGGACAGTCATTCGAAGGGTATTTCGATAGTCGTGTACCGCTATGTGCAACAGAGGAAAACACATTTGACGTATTAGAGCAAAAATTCGCTCCGTATAAGCTTGTGTTAGAACGCGATAATTTTGAACCGCCTCATCATACGCCTGCAGATTCACCATTCGTGAAAACATTACTTCATGTGTATGAGCAGTATACAGGGCTTCCGGGTGAATGTATTGCAATTGGCGGTGGCACCTATGTGCATGATATCGAAGGTGGAGTAGCTTTTGGTCCAACAATGTCGGGTATCGACACACGTATGCACAGTAATGATGAATTTATTATTGTGGATGATTTATTATTAGCAGCGCAAATCTATGCACAGGTCATCGTAGAAATCTGTGGCGAGCAGAGTAAGTTTTAGTGAAAGTAACCTTATACACAAAAGTATCAACATGATGTGTATAAGTGTTGAAAAAGGAGCTACTTCTTACAATATATAGTGAAGAAAGTAATGAAGAATGAAACATATGCAGCAGCTATGCACAATTTGTGTATAGTTGCTGCATATTTTATTTTCCCTGATATAAGTAGAGATAAATACTGGGGACAACTTATTTTTCGAAGGTATCATAGAAAACTTCTACTTATTGTACAAAATGATTAAAAAACCAACATTATTGCTTAAAAAACCTCGTATACGCAACTGCAGCAGAATTGTATGATAAGGGCAGCACTAGATTTTGGAGGCTAAAGCCAAAATCTCATTCAAAAGAAAGAAGGTTGAACAATGATGTTGAATGAAACTGACAAACTATGGCTAAGCGAAGTTATTGAAAAAATTAAAGAGAAGATGGATTGGGTAAGTGATAAATCAAGAAATAAAATTCCGTATACTACGATTGATGGCGATTATGATGATCGTTCGATCGATAATCCTTCGGGAAACGTTGCAGACGGAATTAATTGGTGGACTAACGGATTTTGGGGCGGCATGATGTGGCTGATGCATCATGAGACAGGCAACAATAAGTATAAAGAAATTGCTCAGATTTCCGAAGAAAAGCTTGATCAATGCTTTGCGGATTATTACGGGTTGCATCACGATGTAGGATTTATGTGGCTACCAACTAGTGTCACTAATTATAAAGTTACAAAAAATCTAGAATCTCGCAAGCGTGGAATGCACGCTGCAAATTTACTAGCAGGACGCTTTAATCTTGCAGGTGGTTTTATCCGTGCTTGGGATGATCTCCCTAATACAGATACTCGTGGTTGGGCCATTATTGATTGCATGTTCAATATTCCATTACTATATTGGGCATCGGAGGAAACAGGTGATCCACGCTTTAAGCAAATAGCTATGAGGCATGCTGATACAGCGATGTCAGCTTTCGTTAGAACAGATGGGTCAGTTAATCACATTGTTGAATTTGATCCCTTTAATGGCGATGTAGTAAAGACATATGGTGGACAAGGCTATGAAGAAGGGTCTTCGTGGACACGAGGACAATCATGGGGACTGTATGGATTTATGATGAGTTATATCCATACGGGGGAAGTAGCCTACTTGAATACCGCTAAGAGTATTGCACATTACTTTATTGCTAATATTGCTGAGAGCGGTATTATCCCAGTTGATTTTAGACAGCCGAATGAGCCTAAACTTGAGGATGATACAGCCGCAGCAATTGCTGCTTGTGGATTAATTGAAATTTCCAAGGTTGTTGGTGCCCATGAGAAGGACGTATATTTGAATGCGGCGATCAAGCTACTTCGAACACTGGATCAATCACGCAGTGACTGGTCCCGTAATAGTGATGCTATTTTGCAATATGGCTCTGCGGCTTATTATGCAGACTCTCATCATTTGCCGATCATTTATGGAGATTATTACTTTATGGAAGCTGTATTCAAACTGAAAGGCAATGATCTGTATATTTGGTGATGATCAATGATTAAGTATGTTTCTGGAAAACTTATTGCATAAGGCTGATGACACATGATACGGTTGTGCTGTGAATAATAAACTAGATTGGAATATAGAAGAAGATTGAAGCTTTGAGAGAGGAGTGTCGCCGTATGACAGTATCGGTTGTACTCGCTGATGATGAGCCGCTTATACTGAAGGGACTCGGAAAGCTGATTGCATGGGAAGAATATGGCATGAATATAGTAGGATATGCACATGACGGGCTAGAATTGCTAGCTGCAATTGAGACATATCAGCCCGATATTATTATCAGTGATATTAGCATGCCGCACTTAAGCGGAATCGACATTATTAAAGATATCAATCAACGTCAATTACCAATTAAAGTTGTATTTATTAGTGCGTACCAAGAGTTTTCTTATGCAAGGGATGCTGTTGCCTTCGGGGCTGTTGATTATTTGGTTAAGCCTATCAAAAAATCAGAGTTTGAGGCGGTCATTGCTAAGACGCTGTCCTTAATTCATGAGGAGGGTGAGCAGGACAAACGTAAAAATAAGCTAAATCTATTGGAACGTAAAAACCACGATAATGAAATGGGTGCGTGGCTGGAGCAATTAGCAGAAGGGGCGCTATCGCAGCAGTCAGAGGGCTATCAATGTTTGACGAATATGCTTTATGGCTCCAGCTATTCAATTGTTATGATTACGATTGATCCAATAGGAAATGACAACGAACGATGGCCAATGGAAACAAGGAAGCTAGTCGAATTTTCGATTCATAATATTGTTCAGGAAATCCTTACAGCGTATGGACAGGGCTACTCATATGTGAAAAACGAAAAATATGTAGTTGTGTTAAGTCATGATTCTACAGAAGAGCCTATTCGGTTAGCGACAGTAATTAAGGACAATATCGCCAATTACTTGAAGTTAAAGGTTTCCGTCGGAGTAGGAGATCCTGTAATGGAACTAAAGCAATTGAAAATGTCGCGTGAACAGGCGGAACAAGCACTCGACATGACTTACTTTGCAGGCTTAAATCGAGTCATTTTGTATCACAAGCAAGAGCAAAGAAAAGATAGTGAAGGAACGTGGTTTACGCTTCAGTTGAAAATCATTCAATCACTAACTGGAGGCTCCTGGGAGGATACACTAGGTACAATGGAGTTATTACTTTCTGTCATTGAATCCGCTACTATAGGAAACCGACAGCTGGCTGTTTCCACTTGTTTTTCATCGCTTCTGTATATTGTGCAGGAGGTGAAAAAGTCGGACGTACCGATGTCAGACTCGGGGTTCGACATTCAGCACTTGCAAGGACGACTGGGTACTTACAACACCTATGAAGATATGTGTGGTGGCATTTACGACTTGCTACAGGAACTCTCCAATCGAATTGGCGACCAGCAAGGGAATAAGGAGCAGACTCTTATTGCCCGCGTAGTAAGCTATATCGAAAATCACTATATGGAGGATATTTCTCTTGAATCAGTAGCTGCGGTCGCATTTATGAATCCATATTATTTCAGTAGTTTTTTCAAGAAGCATATGAAGCACAATTTCAAGCAGTATGTCACTGATTTGCGAATGAGGCAGGCGATTGTTTTACTTAAGCATACGGACATGATGGTGTATGAAATTGCTGAGAAGGTAGGGTACAACAACGCTCGCCATTTCAGCGACATGTTCAAAAAGCAGATAGGAAAGCTTCCTCAGGAGTTCAAAAACTCACATAGATCATAACAAAAATATAGAAGCTTAAGCCCGTATTAGTCTTAATTGACTGTGCGGGCATTTTAATGTCAACTGGTATTAAAAAAGCTGATATTTAGATAAAGAAACTTCATTTATTGTTTTATGTACGCATGATACGGTTAAACAAATGATCAATAGGAGTGAGACATATGACAAGTATTAACAACCCGGTATTGCGAGGTTCTAACCCCGATGCGTCCATGTTGCGTGTTGGTGATGATTACTATATAGCTACGTCTACATTTGAGTGGTTCCCGGGTGTACAAATTCATCATTCACGTGATTTGGTTCATTGGCAATTGCTAACGCGACCGTTAACTGAAGTATCACAGCTTGATCTACGTGGCGCACCGAGCTCAGGGGGGATTTGGGCCCCAGCATTAACCTATCATAATGGGACTTTTTATTTAATGATTACCGATGTCAAAGCACGCCGAGGTGTATTTAAAGATTTACACAATTATTTGCTAACTGCTAACGATATCATGGGGCCATGGTCCGCGCCGATTCACTTGAACAGCAGCGGTTTTGATCCGTTTTTGTTTCATGACGATGATGGATGCAAATATTTGCTTAATATGGTATGGGATTATCGCAAAGGGAAAAATCGCTTTGCTGGAATTATGATGCAGCAATATTCGGAGGAGCAGAAATGTTTGATTGGTCCTGTTAAGAAGATTGCAACGGGAACTTCGATAGGTGTCACAGAAGGACCATTTATGTTCAAGCGCAACGGCTGGTATTACTTGCTGCTTGCCGAAGGGGGAACTGGATGGGACCATGCCGCGACATTGGCTCGCTCACGTCATATTGAAGGGCCATATGAATATGATCCCGAGTATCCGTTAATTACAACAGTGGATACTCCCGACCATCCATTGCAGAAAGCAGGACATGGCGCTATTGTAGAGACGCAAAACGGGGAATGGTATTTGTCCTATATTTGTGCTCGTCCCCTGCCAGAAAGAAGGCTATCGCCACTTGGACGTGAAACAGGGCTGGCTCGACTTGTATGGACAGAGGACGGCTGGCTGAGACTTGCACAAGGTGGAAAGCTACCACCAGTTACTGAGCAAGCACCAGATTTACCAAGCCATTCATTTCCACAATTACCGAGTACAGATCATTTCGAGGATCAACAGCTTGGTAAGCAATATTTCACGCTACGCGTTCCTGCCAATGAAGCTTGGTTCAGTTTGACAGAGCGCCCTAGCTATTTACGGCTTCTCGGTAGAGAATCTTTGTACTCCTGGCATAACCAAAGCATGGTAGCTAGAAGGCTTGACCATTACGAATGTGAAGTAGAAACATGCGTAGAGTTCGATCCAGAACATTTCAATCAAATGGCGGGGCTAGTGCTATATTACGATGAAGCAGATCATTTTTATTTGCGAGTAAGTCGAGATGAAGATAGAGGAAAGCATATTGCGCTGGTCGTAACGAAGCAAGGGCAATACGATGAGCCTGATGGGGCGGTTGTATTGACGGAAAATTGGGAGCGTTGTTATCTGAAGGTGAGCATTCAATTTCAGCGTGTTCAGTTCAGTTGTTCCTCAGATAGTAAAAAATGGGAAAAAGTTGGGGGAGAGCTTGATCTAGGCCAGCTGTCAGATGAATTTGAGGGTAAGCTTGGTTTTACAGGGACGATGATCGGACTTTGCGCTCAGGATTTGTCTGGGACGATGAAGCTAGCTGATTTTGATTATTTTACATATTTACAGTTGTAGTAAGAAGTCTAATATTGAAGAGAAAAGTTATGTTGCACAATGGAACTGACAAGGTATGATTAACACTATAAGAGGTAGTTCAAAGGCAGACTTTTGAGCTTGCATTATAAGTAGTGCCATGTCAGGAGGAGTTCGATGATTTTTATACAGAAATGGTGGAATAGTGTATTTGTCAAATTTTCAATGGCTTTTTTGCTAGTAGGATTACTCCCACTTATTGCGCTAAGTATTTTTTCTCTACAAGCATTTACTGGACATGTTCAGCAATATACAGTTAACAATCTGAAGCAAATGTCCATTTATATGAGCTATAACATAAACAATGTTTTTTCAGATTTTGACGAAATAACTCGCTTGATGTATACAGGAAGATACGAAGGATATTCGCATAGTATTTCTACTAATCAGACTGAAAATGTAAATCAATATGAGCAAATTAATGATCTTCCCATTGATGCTTTTTTGAAAACGGTATTATACAGCGATAAGTATATTAGGAGCGCCTACTTTGTTCGTTCGTTGGATAATAAGGTATATTATCAGACGCGCCAGAGCAAGCCTTTGCAGGTAGAGAAGCTACCTTTAGAGGTATGGTCGGAGCCACTTGTAGATCGACCTAATCAATTATCCATCTATCCAGCTCACTCAGAGGGTTATTACGGAAGTCCGAATCAGAAGGTGATTACGTTCGGGCGCAATCTAATTGATATTAACGGCATACTGGCAAAGGAACACAAGGTTGTAGGCAGTCTCTTTATTGATGTTGATGCTAGCGTACTTGACGTCTTCATCCAAGAATTGAATCTGAGTAAAGACGACGAATTGTATGTAATAGATGCCAATCAAAAAATCTATTACAGCAATAAGGAAGATATGTTGGAAGCGGATACGGGAAATTTGTATACTCACGTGAACGATGATAGTTATTTGATTTTTAGCGGTGAGGTGCCAAATTTATCTGGACAGGTAGTTATGCGTGTATCGAGCCAAAATCTATTCAATCAGCTTAAAAATATACAATCTACTATATATGTTGCCATTATCATCTGCTCAATTGTACTGCTTGCTATGGGTACGCTTTTTTCTAGACGATTATCTTCTCCTATACTCAACATATTGAAGCATATGAATAAGGTGGAAATGGGCAATTTGAATATTCAAATTCCAAAGTATAGCAAGGATGAAATCGGGCGGCTTGCCTTCGGCTTCAACAAAATGGTGGAGCGACTCAAATTATTTATTAACGATGCATATATTGCGGAAATCAAACAAAAACAAGCAGAGCTCAATGCGTTGAAAAGTCAGATTAGACCGCATTATTTGTATAATACGCTAGAAGTTATACGAATGAATGCTGTTTATAAAGATGATGACGAGGTAGCAGATATGATTCTTGCACTATCCAATCAATTGAAATATGTCATTGATTACGGCGAGGATTGGGTGTCGATACAAGAAGAACTTGATCATCTCAATGATTATTTTCATATTATTCGGGTTCGCTATGAAAATCGAATCGAGCTACGCTTGAATGTAGCAGAGGAGATGCGGCTTGACTGGCAAATGCTTAAGCTGTCGCTACAGCCTATCGTCGAAAATGCGATACAGCATGGAATTCTTTATAAGGGCGGCAAAGGTACTGTGCTTGTTACGCTTGAGGTAGTTGAGGATAGGCTGTCGGTCACAGTCTACGATGATGGAGCGGGTATAAGTGAAGTACGCTTACATGAGCTAAGGCAACGACTTGCGGAACCGAAGACACCAAGCAAAAACGTAGGTATGAAAAATGTGCATGATCGCATTAAATCGGTATGTGGAGATCAATATGGTTTGTCGATTAGCAGTGTGGAGCATATAGGTACATCCGTTTGTTTGCTGCTTCCTATTACTGAGAGCGGGCGCAAATAAAAGATATCTGTTTTGAATAGTGAAAAACATCGTAAAATACCTACATATGCGCCTTAAAAAACTTCATTCCTATTAAATTGAAGCGATGATAATCTTAATGCAAGGGAAGAAATATCCTTATATCGTTGATTACTAAAGGGAGGTTTATAGAAAAATGACAAAAAAATCGGTTCTGCAGTTATGTTCTATTATTTTGGTAATTTCATTAGTATTAACGGCATGTGGTGGAAACGGTAACAATACTAACAAAGGAAACAACTCTCCAACCAACGCTCCTGCCAATTCAGGGGAAGTGACAGATACACCCCAACCAGTTACGATCTCTGTAGCATACGCAACTGGCGATCCAGCAACGAAACAAGCGATTGAAACTACGATTGATGCATTTATGAAAGCAAACTCACATATTACGATCAAAAACATCAGTGAAACAACAGGCGATTCTTATCTAGATTGGTTAAAAACAAAAGATGCAGTGGGTGAATTCCCTGATCTTGTAGAAATGCGCGATACTAAAGTATTTGTGGATGCGGGCAAGCTAGCCGAGCTTCCTGAAGAGCTTCATAGTTTGTTTGAAGTGCTGCCAACTTACGAGGAGAAGTATTATAATGCACCAATGACAGGCAACGCACCACAGGGAATCATATACAGCAAGAAAGCCTATGCGGATGCAGGCATTACAGAGTTACCGAAATCATACGATGAGTTTATTGAAATTCAAGAAAAACTTCTCGCTAGCGGTATCTCACCGATCGTTGTTGGCGGTAAAGATTTGTTCCATATGGGCTTTTGGGTTAACTACTTCTTAATTAACAATGTGTTCAAGGATGACCCAGATTGGAACTCCAAACGCACAGCACAGACGGTAAGTTTTACAGATGCAAATGTTGTTCAGGCAATGACAGATTATAAAGAGCTATTCTCCAAGTATGTAGATAAAGGTTGGCTTAGCACAGGAGATAATCAGACAGCTTCCATGCTAGTAACTGGTAAAGCTGCTCAGCTTTATTCCGGTCCATGGATGCTTGGACAAATCGAAGAAGCTGATCCTGCTTTTGAATTTGGTTTTTATGCTTTACCTAACCGTGATGGCTCTGTCGTTATTAATGGTTTACCTGCACTTGCAGGATGGTCACTATCGGCAGAAGCTGCCAAAGATCAAGATAAAGTAGAAGCGATTAAATCGTTTATTAATTTCTTCTTCGATCCAGCGCAATACGGCCCATATTTAGCGACAGTTAACGGTATTCCTACAACTGCAGCTGAAGTATCGTATGAGACGAATGAGCAAATGGCAGAAGTACTGAAAATTATGGCTGATCCTTCTATTCAAAAATCAATGATGATTAACAACTGGTTTGGTGAAAACGCGATTCCTCCACAATTCCGCAACTGGTTCTACAAGTTATTACAGGAGTTAGTTGTGAATAACGGCGATGTAGCAGATTATATGAAGCAATCCGATACAGAATACGATAGCAATGTTAAGGCTAACCAACAATAACAACAATCGAGTTTAGGCAATCGACAAGCGAGATAACCTCTGCCTATTGGCGGAGGTTATTTTGTTTAAGGGAGGAAGAGAATGTGATGGCAGCCACTGCAATGGGTAGAAAAAAGAAGAAATGGTGGATGAATTACGCAATATGGTTTATATTACCTGCATTTGTGTTATATAGCCTGTTTGTTATGGTTCCTACCTTCAGTAGTATTTATCTTAGCTTTACTTCATGGGATGGTATTAGTGATAATGTCCGCTATATCGGATTTAGTAATTTTCAGGAAATATGGGAAAGTCCAAGGGTTCATAATGCATTGAAAAATACGATGATCGTAGCGATTGCACTTGTCTTGCTTGAAAATATAGTTGCACTCGCTTTAGCAATTTTGGTAGATCAAGTACGCTGGTTCCGCAACTTATTTCGTAGCATTTTTTATTTTCCAGTTCTGATGAGTGGAATTATTATGGGATTTATTTGGATGATTATTTTGAATTACAATTTCGGGGTTGTCAACCAAATACTTGATATGGTGGGCTTAAGTGCGCTAAAAGCAGATTGGCTCGGTAATCCAGACTACGCATTGCTTTCGATTATACTGTCAACGGTATGGAAGGCTTCAGGCTATTATATGATTATTTATTTGGCGGGATTGCAAGGGATACCGCAAGATCTGCTCGAGGCAGCCAGCATCGATGGAGCGGGTAAATGGAAGCAATTCCGTCATATTACTTTTCCATTGCTAGCGGGTGCAACAACAGTCTGTGTTATGTTATCGATGATTAACTCCTTGAAGTTGTTTGATCAGATAGCGGTCATGACCAATGGAGGTCCAGGCTTTGCAACAGAAACGTTGACTTACATTATATATAAGGTAGCTTTTGGTGAGGGAAGACAAGGCTTTGGTACCGCACTTGCTATCGTATTATTTATTATCATTATGATTATCTCACTTATTCAAATTCGTTTACTTCGTAAAAGGGAGGTGCAGATGTAGCATGGTTAAAAAGGTGAAAAAACCGATTACGAAGAATAACATAATTATGTTTGTAGTGACTCTGTTGATTGCAATTGTTTTTATTTTTCCGATCCTTTTCAATATTATGTCTGCTTTTAAGACTAACTCAGAGATTTTACGAGACGCCATTGCTTTTCCGAGTGAGCTTTATACGGAAAGTTTTAAATATTTGTTAACTAAAACGGAATATCCTAAAGCGATGCTAAATAGTGCTATTTTGACGCTGGGTTCAATTGCCGCGATGATTATCATCATTCCAATGGCTGCATACGCCATTGAACGAACAAATAATAGATGGACTAATATTGTTTACGTATTTTTTTTGTTTGGGATGATGGTTCCCTTTCAAGTATATATGATTCCGTTATTCAAGCAGCTGAATATGATGGGGTTATTCGGTAATCTACTCGGTCCAATTCTGATTTATATTGCTGGTTCAGTAGGCTTTGGCGTCTTGCTGTTTACAAGTTTTTTGAAAGGGGTACCACGTGAAATAGAGGAATCAGCAGAAATCGATGGATGCTCAAGAATGGGGATTTTTTGGAGAATTGTGTTCCCGTTGCTAGGTCCAGTTACTGCGAGTATGGTTGTCCTGCAAGGGCTTGGTATATGGAATGACTTTTTGATGCCGATGCTCGTACTTCCTTCAGGTGAGACGAAAACGATGATCGTAGAGCTATTCTATTATGTAGGAGAATTTTCATCACGCTGGGATATGATTTTTGCTGGTACGACGTTGTCGCTAATACCAGTATTAATTGCTTTTCTTTCCTTACAGAAATATTTTGTTAAAGGCGTTTCATCGGGAGCGATCAAAGGTTAACTTCGAAGCAGATGATCAATATGCAATTGTGCATGCAATATTATCACCACGTTTACAAATTAAAGGAATAATCGGTGCTCACGGAGGAGGAGAAAGATGCTTGACTCATATGACGTGAAGGAATTCGGCGCTGTAGGAAATGGCGTTACAGTGGACACTAGAGCAATTCAGAATGCAATTGATGCTTGTCATGCAGCAGGTGGTGGCAATGTTGTATTACATGGAGGTACGTTTGTAGCAGGTACATTATTTTTGAAATCTAATGTGTATTTGCAAATTAGTGCCTCAGCTACATTACTTGCTAATCCTGATATACATGACTATAGTTCATTAACGCATTACAATCGGTATGTTAATGAGAAGGATATGGACAAAGCGTTTATATATGCTGAAGATGCTACCAATATAGGGATCATTGGCAAAGGGTTAATTAACGGTAATGCCGATTATTTTCCTAATGAAGGAAGTATTGATCGGCCAATGATGATTAGATTTTTACGATGCTCACACATTCATGTGACAGATTTGCGTTTGCATAACTCTACCGCTTGGACGACAGCGTTTCTAGACAGCAATCATATTTGGTGTGAACGATTAGATATAAAAAATGATAAAAAATATAACGGTGATGGACTTGATTTTGATGGCTGTCAAAATGTGTTTGTAAGCAACTGTAACATATTAGGGACAGATGATAATTTGTGCTTGCAAGCTAGCAGTAAGCAGTTTGCTATGAAAAATGTTCATATTACGAATTGTCATTTTACTTCGATATGTGCTGCAATCCGGATTGGATTGAAATCTATTGGAGATATTTCTAATGTAACGGTAAGCAACTGTACATTTGAAAATGTATGGCGCGAGGGTGTGAAGATAGAATGTACTGAAGGGGGAAGTATATCAGATATTGTAATAACGGGACTGACGATGAAAAATGTAACAAGACCAATATTTATTATATTAAATAATCGTTTTGATATTATTGGTTCATCTACAGATTTACTTGAGATGCCTGAGATTGGTACAATGGAGC
>DXHF01000575.1 GCA_019113605.1 Candidatus Paenibacillus intestinavium | reverse complement strand
ATTACCTAAAATGGGAATGTCCGCTGATCCCTTAGCAAATGCATTTTGGATCATATGGGTAGCTTTTTCGGCACTTGTCATCGCTGCCAATGGCAATATTATTTTAATGAGTGAGAATAAGCGTGAGAGACTTAAGCAGATCAAGCGCCAGCGCGCACTTCGATTCGAGAAGAAATTGGTGGCTATTTTGAATGGCAGAGGCAAGCAAGAAGGGAATAAGAAAAAAGTCAAAGGAACGGCATCTTAATTTCGTGTTAAAACGGAATGTAAGTTGCGACAGAGTATGGAAAACCTATCAAATTGCTTAATAGTGGCTGTCTGAAATTCCGAAAAATAAAAGAGGTAGAGTGAAAACAAGATGTTTTCGCTCTACCTCTTTTTGTATATCCTCAATATTTCATTGAAAGTAGCTACAGAATCCTTACTACTTTGCTACAGTTTCTAATGCCACTTCGATCATATCGTTGAAGGTGGTTTGTCTCTCTTCAGCTGTTGTTTGTTCGCCAGTGAGAATATGATCGCTAACGGTTATGAGACTTAAGGCGTTGACACTAAATTTGCAAGCTAAATAATAGAGCGCCGCTGTCTCCATTTCTACAGCCAATACACCATGATCACCAAGCTTGTTGACCCCATCGACATTCTCTGTGTAGAAAATATCAGAAGACAGCACATTTCCTACGCGAAGACTAAGTCCTTTGTCTGTTCCAATTTCATAGGCCTTCTTGATTAAATTAAAATTACCGATTTGCGGGAAATCAAATCCAGGGAATTGGTTCCGAATGATCGCAGAATCTGTCGCGGCTGCTTGTGCGATTATTACATCACGGATTTTCACATCATGCTGGATGGCACCGCATGTTCCAATACGCACAAGGTTTTTGGCACCATAATCCTTGATCAATTCATGGATATAAATGGATGCCGAAGGCATGCCCATTCCGGTTCCTTGAATAGAAACGCGATTACCTTTATAAGTTCCAGTAAAACCTAGCATGCCTCGTACATTGTTGTAACAAACAGTATCTTCCAGGAAAGTTTCGGCAATATATTTTGCACGTAGTGGATCTCCTGGTAGTAAAACCGATTCTGCAATTTCGCCAACTTTGGCCTCAATATGAAAACTCATTTGATTACCCCCATTTAGTTAGAATGTTACTTCGAGTTAGTTTCACCAAAGATCATAGCACAATACATATCCACTTTATGTATAGAGGGTAACTTCAAAAGTGTGAAGTAGTTCACAGTATAATCGTAAGCGTAGTAACGGAAATGAAACGCTTTCATTTGTTATATTTAATGCACGAAATATCTAATTGTTATACCACTTACGAAGATTTGGGAACTCTTCCGTCTCATTACAAATCGATTCTAATCTATCCATATCGAGGAGGTATAAAAATTTGTCGCGAATATCGATCAACCCTTCGCTTTGGAATTCACCTAGTGTTTTTGATATCGATTCTCTAGTGACTCCAAGCATGTTGGCGATCAAGGTTTGACTAATTTTCAGTTCAATTTTGTAAACGTTATCAAACGGAACTCCAAAGTTATAATAGAGGTCCATAATGAGATTAGAAACTTTTCCTCGAACGTCATAAAAGGTTAGATAGCGAATCATACGATTGAGAATTCGAGTTCGGGCTACGAGAATCTTGTAAGCGTTTCGCAATACTGAAGGATATTTATCAACAATATGTAAGAAATCCTGCTTGTTCATAAGCCAAGCTGAGACATTCTCTAACGCCTCAATGGATGAAATTCGATGAATGTCGTTAGACAGTGCTTCGACTTCTCCAAGAATGTCGCCCGCCATTGTAATACTTAGGACGATTTCTTTGCCTTCGTATATACGATAAATCTTGACCATACCTGAACGAATGAGATAGACTTCTTCACTTTCGTCATTCTCAAACATAAAGATATGATTCTTTTTGAAATGGCGTTCTTTTAGTAATGGGATTATATATTGGATTTCATCCCGAGGGATATCTGCAAAAATTTTAATATCAGTTAAGTTGGTAATCATTAACATACATCCTTTCAAGGATTATTGTAGCATGATATCACGTGTACAATCTCTTTGCAACGTTGAAGCTTACTGTGAAAAATGGAGGGAAATACATGGAATTTGAACGTGTTTGTGTCATTGTTCTTGATAGCGTTGGGATTGGAGCTTTACCAGACGCTCATGATTTTGGAGATGAAGGCAGTCATACGCTTGGTCATATAAGTAAGCAAGTACCCGGTATGAGATTACCGAATTTGGCTGCTCTTGGTCTAGGAAATATTACACCGCTAACTACAATATCTCCCGTTGAGCAACCTCTAGCTTGTTATGGCAAGATGGCTGAGGTTTCGGTAGGAAAAGATACGATGACCGGTCATTGGGAGCTTATGGGGCTGAAGGTAGAAGTGCCTTTTCAAGTCTATCCACAAGGATTTCCCGAGGAGTTAATTACGCAGTTCGAAAATCTGACGGGTCGAAAAGTAATTGGAAACAAGCCATCATCAGGAACCGAGATTCTAGACGAGTATGGACAAGAGCAGCTTCGCACAGGTTCATGGATTGTTTATACATCTGCTGATAGCGTCATGCAAATTGCAGCTCATGAGGATGTTATTCCGTTAGATGAATTATATCGAGCTTGTGAAATAGCTCGTGAGATAACGTTGAACGATCCCTATGTTGTAGGGCGTATTATTGCAAGACCATACATCGGCGGTCACGGTGCTTATACACGTACGTCCAACCGCCATGACTATGCACTTGAACCTATTGGGGAGACTGTACTCGATCGACTTAAGGATAAAGGTTACGATGTCATATCTGTTGGCAAAATCAATGATATTTTTACAGGCCAAGGAATTAAGGAATCGTATCCGACAAAAAGTAATCTAGATGGTATAAAAACAACAATTGATATGCTTAAGCGACCATTTAAAGGGATAGTATTTACCAACCTGGTAGATTTTGACTCTCTGTATGGACATCGCCGAGATCCTGAAGGGTACGCATCCTGTCTCGAAGAGTTTGATCAATATCTCCCAGAGCTTATGCAACAAACTGGTAATAAAGATTTATTGATTATTACGGCAGACCATGGGAATGATCCTACCTGGCAAGGAACGGATCATACTCGTGAATATGTACCGATAATGATCTATAATCCTTTACTCCGCACTAACTCTTGTTCTATCGGTATAAGAGATACATTTGCAGATCTTGCAGCAACAATTGCCCATAATTTTAAGGTTACTAAGCCTAAAATTGGGGAAAGCTTTCTAGAGTTGATACAAGTATAAATTTAGAACGAGATCACCATAACAACATCAGGGGGACTTACAATGAAAAAATGGATGAAGACAGTATTGCCATTACTACTAATCGTGACACTAGTTCTAACAGCATGTAGTCAATCAGGTAATAAAAATAACGCTACGAATAACAATGGCACTTCGGCAGGTGAAAATCTAAAGAAGCTTAAAGTCGGAATGGTCACAGATCTTGGAAGTGTAAATGACAAATCCTTCAACCAAAGTGCATGGGAAGCGTTGCAAAAACTGAAAAAAGACTACGGCTTTGAAGTGAAGTACCAAGAGCCAAAAACAGATGCAGATGTAATGCCGAGCCTTAATCAGTTCGTTAAAGCAAATTATGACTTAACGTGGGCAACTGCATTTACATTAGCAGATGCGATAACACAGTTATCTAAGGAAAATCCTAATTCCAAATTTGGTATTGTTGACTCCGATCTCGTGTTGCCTAATGTGGCCGCAGTATCCTTTAAGGAGCAAGAAGGGGCATATCTCGTTGGCGTGATTGCAGGTTTGACAACTAAAACGAATAAAATTGGATTTGTCGGGGGAATGGATATTCCCGTTATTAAACGATTCGAAGTTGGTTTTCGTGAAGGCATTAAGGCTGTAAATCCCGATGCCAAACTAATTGTTAACTATACAGGCCTATTTAACCGTGTAGATATGGGGAAATCTGCAGCATCTACAATGTATAACGATAGTGTAGATATTATTTTCCATGCAGCAGGCTTAACGGGGAATGGAGTATTTAATGAAGCTAAGGAGCGCAATAGTAAAGGTGGAAAAGTATGGGTAATCGGTGTCGATAAAGATCAATCGTTAACCTTTGGTGATGATGTAACGTTAACTTCGATGATCAAAAAAGTAGATGAAGCGGTTTATCAAATTTCAAAAGACTTAGCTGAAGATAAGTTCCCAGCCGGCGAAGTTACTTGGATGGGGCTTAAAGAAAAGGGTGTAGATATTGCACCAACATCCAGTAAAAATGTAGCACCTGAGGTGCTTGCCAAAGTGGAAGAATATCGTGCAAAAATTATTAGTGGCGAAATTATCGTTCCGGAAAAATAAATAAAATAATTTCATCCCCTGTCCTATTATTTAGTTGTGAGAGGGGATGAGATTAAGGGAGAGGTACGTGTGATTAATTCAGATATCGCGTTGGAGCTGAAAGGAATAACGAAGAGATTTCCAGGAGTAGTAGCCAATGATTCCATTAGCTTTCAATTAAAACGTGGGGAAATTCATGCGTTGCTTGGAGAAAATGGTGCAGGGAAATCAACGTTGATGAGTATCGTTTTCGGATTATATCAACCTGATGAAGGTGAAATATATGTAAATGGTAAACACGAGTTGATCGATAATCCAAACAAAGCGATAGAGCTTGGCATTGGGATGGTCCATCAACATTTCAAATTAGTGGAGCCCTTTACTGTGACAGAGAACATCATTCTCGGGATGGAGCCGAAGAAGGGATTGAAGGTTGATATTAAGGGGGGAAGTAAAAAGGTAAAGGAATTATCAGAACAATACAAGTTGGATGTAGATCCAATGGCAACTATAGAATCGATAAGTGTTGGGATGCAGCAACGTGTAGAAATTATTAAAACACTCTATCGTGGTGCAGATATTCTGATTTTCGATGAACCGACAGCGGTTCTAACTCCACAAGAGATCAGTGAGCTGCTGGAAATTATGAAGCGCCTTGTAGCTGAAGGAAAATCAATCATTCTTATTACGCATAAACTTAAGGAAATTATGGAAATAGCTGATACCTGCACTATTATTCGTCGAGGTAAGGTAATTGAAAGTGTTGAAGTAGCGAAGACCAATCCGCAGGAACTTGCAGAGAAAATGGTGGGAAAAGCAGTTAACTTCAAGACTGACAAGCAAGTATCTAATCCTCAAGAAGTATTATTGGAAGTAAAGGATCTGGTAGTTGAAGATACCAATGGTAAAAATGCGGTGAATAATCTCTCATTCTCTGTACGAGCTGGAGAGATAGTTGGGATTGCCGGTGTAGATGGTAATGGTCAATCTGAATTAATTGAAGCTATAACAGGCTTGCATAATATTCGATCAGGAGAAATTTTGTTGAAAGGGAAGAGCATCGCGAATAAATCGCCACGTTTTATCTCTGAATCGGGAATTTCGCATATTCCGCAGGATCGCCATAAACATGGACTAGTTCTAGATTTTACGGTTAGTGAAAATACAATATTAAATACGTATTATCAACCTGAAATTAGTAAACATGGTTTTATTAATACGAATGCAATGGATGATATGGCGACGCGTTTGGTGGAAGAGTTCGATATCCGTACAGCAGGAATTGATACGACTGTTCGATCAATGTCCGGAGGAAATCAACAAAAGATTATTATCGCCCGAGAAATAGATAAGAATCCTCAAGTTATGATTGCGGCTCAACCTACGCGGGGACTAGATGTAGGAGCAATAGCATTTGTACATCAACAATTAATAGCGCAGCGAAATCAAGGGAAAGCAGTGCTTTTAGTGTCATTTGAACTGGATGAAATATTAAATGTTGCGGATCGTATTGTCGTACTTTTCGGTGGACAAATTGTAGGTGAAACGAGTCCTGAAACAACGAATGATCGGGAACTGGGCTTAATGATGGCAGGCAAACATGAAGGAGCTGACACGAATGAATAAAATAATGATGATTTTCAAACGTGAATCTGCGATTATCCCCTTCGTCGCTGTTATCGTAGGCTTAATATTAGGAGCTCTCATTATGTGGATTGGTGGCTATGATGCATGGCTAGCCTACCATTCATTAATTACGAAAATCTTCGGGAGTAGCTATGATATAGGAGAAGCAATTCTTGCAATCGTTCCTCTCATTATGAGTGGTTTAGCGGTAGCAATCGCTTTTCGATCAGGGTTATTTAATATCGGAGTAGATGGTCAGATTATTATGGGATCATTGGGTGCTCTGATCATCGGAACTCAATTAAGCCTCCCTCCATTTATACATGGACTTGCTGCTATGATATTCGGTGCATTACTAGGAGGACTTTGGGGGGCGTTAGTTGGTTATATTAAAGCGGTTAGAGGGATTAACGAAGTTATTACCAGTATTATGTTTAACTTTATTGCGCTTTATATAAGTCATTACTGTATTCGAATCTTTATGCCGCAAGCGGGTACACAACGATCTGCAATGATTCATGACTCTGCAAGTATTCAGATTGGCTGGCTATCCGAATTAATGGGTGGTGCGCGTATTCACTGGGGTATCTTAGTTGCAATTCTTGCGGTAATTTTTTATTACATCTATATGAAGAAGACGAAGTGGGGCTATGAGCTGCGTGCGGTTGGATACAATAATCATGCTGCAAAATATGCAGGGATGAAGGTTCCAAATGTTATTATACGTACGATGTTCATCTCAGGAGTATTTGGCGGATTGATTGGAACGTTTGAGGTATTGGGTGTATTCAAATATATTGCGATCAACTCGGTCACTTCTGGGCTTGGGTTTGACGGAATTGCAGTTGCCCTACTTGGCGGGAACTCCGCAATTGGTGTGTTTTTCTCAGCAACGCTAATTGGTGCGCTTACCTATGGTTCTCAAGGGATGAGCTTTGGCGCTGATGTACCAGGTGAAATTATTCGTATGGTGATTGCATTTATTATCTTTTTAGTTGCAGCACCAGGGATTGTGAAGTTAATTGTCAAACCCATTCAACAAAAGATGAAGAAGAAGGTGTAAACATGGAGCTAATTAGTAATCTACTTAATGGGACGCTCGTATTCTCTACAGCTCTTATCTTTGCTGCACTTGGGGGGCTTATATCAGAACGCTCTGGGGTTATTAATATTGGACTTGAGGGGTTTATGATTTCAGGGGCATTCTTTTCTGCTGTAGCTGCTTATTATGCAGAATCTGCCGGCTTTAATACCTTATCTCCATGGATTGGCTTAATTGGAGCCTTCGTATTCACAATAATCTTTTCT
>DXHF01000574.1 GCA_019113605.1 Candidatus Paenibacillus intestinavium | reverse complement strand
AGGAGCGAATCCAGCGCAGTGGAACCAAGCCGCGCCGCAAGGAGCGAATCCAGCGCAGTGGAACCAAGCCGCGCCGCAAGGAGCGAATCCACAGCAGTGGAACCAAGCCGAACCGCAGCAACAATACGCCTACGGTCAGCCGTATATGAAGGTGCAAAAGGAGAAATCTTCTCGTAATTTTGAAAATACACTAGCCCGCGTGTGGCTGCCTACAGTATTTATTATCGTTCTATTAGTCGGGATGCTATGGGGCTTTGTTGCAGTAGTGAAGGAAGGGTATCTCACGGAACCCGTTCGCTGTTGGCTCGGAGTTTTCGTGGCAATTGTACTATATGTACTGGGCTTAAGTCAGTATCGCCATAAGCGAGCTGCACTTGGTAAAGTATTATTAGGCGGTTCGCATGGATTATTAATCATTACGATATCAGTAGCGCATTTAGCCTATGAAATATTACCGCTACCGTTGGCTATCGTGTGCTATCTCATTGCATTTGCGCAAATTATATATTCATCTATACGTTGGAAATCAGAAACGCTAATTACAATTTCAATTATTTCAGGATTTCTCTGTGCTTTTCTAGTAGACTTAACAGAAATTAATGGATCACTTTTTATTATTTCACAATTAGCATTTTCATTAGTTATGTTAAATTTAGCTTATAAGCTCATGTATCGTGTAGCGTACTGGTTTGCATTCGTGCTTTTACAGTTCTCATTACTTATTGCTTACAATGAATTTTTCGCTATTTCAAAGAGTCTATATGTTAGTGCTATTCTCATTCAACTGATTTGTTTATTAATTCATTTCACGATGGATAAGGCTAACACGATAAACCACATGATTATGCAAGTTATAGCAGTCTCTAATGCATTAATTTGGTCCGCTGCTTTATTACTGGATGATAATAAAATAGCATATTGGATTGTTTTAAGTGTGATGTTACTTTGTTATTTGGGTGGTGCTGTCCTCTTCTATAGTAACAAGGTAAATGCGGCGAAAGATGATATAGGATCGTCTAGATACCGCCATGAGCTGGTTTTAAACATTGCAAGCTTCATTGCTCTTTTACTATTTGTCGACCTTGTAGCCAATGACTATAAAGCGACAATGGTACAGTTAATAGTAGCCATTTCATTAATAGTAGCGATCCGACAGAAATATATAGTATATGGAATACTTTCAAGTATCGTTTTTGTAACTGTTTCACTTGTTGTTATGGTACAAAATGTGCCACATATTATTTCAGCTGAAATGTTAAATTGGCTCCTGATATTAGCTTCGTTACCGGTCATCTATATGCAGTATCAAATAAATATTGTTAACAATAGTAAAAGCGATGATGAGGATGTTACATTACCAATTTTACGTTGGACTTCAGCTTTTGTTGGATTTTTATTTGTCTCGATGTTATCAGTTGTGCTTAGTAACGAGTTAGGAATTGAAATGCAGCATTACATTATGTCGGCATTTTGGACGATGTATGCTATCGGTGCAATAGTACTTGGTCTACTGAAAAAATGGTCAAAGTCTAGAATTACAGGGATTATTATATTATTCGTTGTATTGATGAAAGTCATATTCATTGATTTGCCAGATGTGCATATTGGTATTAAAGCAGTAATATTCATCGTATTAGGCGGTGTAGGTATTCTCATTTCACGTTTAATGTATAACAACCAAAGCGAAGAACCAATAGTTAATGAAGAGTAATTGCTACTGAGCGGAATTAATTATGCTATACTGTATTCGTAAATAAAGTTGTTATCGTACATTGAATGGACCAATAAACGTTCCTTTAGCGATGGTAGGGTCATCCTCCCATTGCACGAAGGAGCGTTTTTTATTGGCCATTGGAATTGAATACTAGTATGAGGAGAGTGTGAGATGAAGAAGCATTTATTCATTGGCGGAAAAAAAGTTTCAACGGAACACTACGAGCCTTTACATTCACCGTATACTGGGGAAGTTATTGCGATGATTGCTCAGGCATCTATTGCGCAATTGGATGATGCAATAGACTCAGCACAAGCTGCATGTACTTCACAACGAAAGCTTGCTGCATATGAGCGTGCACATATATTAAGTAAAGTTGCTCAATTGTTAGCGGAGCGTAAGGATGAAGCCGCACATTGTATTAGTCTTGAAGCTGCGAAACCAATTAAGCAGTCTTATATAGAAGTAGAGCGTACGATTCAAACGTATCAATATGCAGCAGAGGAAGCAAAACGTTTGAATGGTGAGATGGTTCCGATGGCCGCAATGCCTGGTGGTGAAGGTCGATTAGCATTTACAATTCGTGAACCGCTAGGAGTAATCGGAGCTATTACACCATTCAACTTCCCCATGAATTTAGTTGCCCATAAAATAGGACCAGCAATTGCTGCTGGTAATACGGTTGTCTTAAAGCCTGCACCACAAACTCCATTATCTGCTTTATTTATCGGCGAGCTCTTCATGGAGGCAGGATTACCAGCAGGAGCATTGAATATTGTAACGGGTGATGGTGTGCAGATCGGAGAGCACCTCGTTGTCGATCCACGAGTAAAGATGATTACATTTACCGGAAGTCCAAACGTAGGCTTAAGAATATCTCAGCTTGCAGCAATTAAGAAGCGCACGTTAGAACTTGGATCTAATTCCGCAGTAATTATTGATGATGAGATGATGACCGACGAAGTTATTCAGCGTTGCGTTACTGGCGCATTTAGCAATAATGGACAAGTATGCATTTCATTACAAAGAATATATGTGATTGGCGAACAATATAATCGTTTTGTAGAACAATTTGTTGCAGCATCTTCGCAATTAGTAATCGGTGATCCACTATCTCCTAATACAGATGTATCGGCTTTAATATCTCAAGCAGCGATTTCACGCTCGAGACAATGGATACAAGCAGCGCTAGATGACGGTGCTTCACTCGTGTTAGGTGGGAAGGTTATCGATAATGTTATTCTCGAACCGACAATATTGGTAAATGTACCAGAACATGCGGCTGTTAGTTGTCAGGAAGTATTTGCTCCGATTGTTATAGTGAATAAGGTTAGTTCTATGGAAGAGGCAATTAAGATGGTAAATAATTCATCATATGGTTTGCAAGCCGGCGTCTATTGTAAAACGCTTGAAACGGCTTGGCAAGCAGCGGCGAACTTGCAAGTAGGAGGCGTGCTTATTAACGATATCCCAACATACCGTGTCGATCATATGCCATATGGTGGTGTTAAAATGAGCGGGACTGGCAAAGAAGGTGTGCCGTATGCCATAGAAGATATGACAGCAAGTAAACTCATCATTTTGAAGAGGTAGCTTCAAAATGTGGACTTTGATAACGATGTTGATGCAAACGAAGCATAGTCGGCATCGAATATGCCCCCCATCGAAAGCCTGCGTGTGCTCACGTACACAATATGTACGCTGTGCTACTCGTTTTCGCTGTGGGACATCTTCTTGGTTCTGAAAGCCCACATTTTGAACCTTCATTGGAAGAGGTAGCTTCAAAAAGCGGACTTTGATAATGATGTAGCACGCAGGAGCATATTCGACATCGCATCTGAAGCGAACTTGGAAAGTACGGTTCGCGTGTACGTAATGATGTACACTTGCGCTTCCGTCTTTCTCAAGTAGCGCTTCACCTGCTTGGATCTGAAAGCCCACATTTTGAAACTTCATTGGAAGAGGTAGCTTCAAAAAGCGGACTTTGATAACGATGTAGCACGCAGGAGCATATTCGGCTACGAAGCTGCCATTCATCGGAAGCCTGCGATGCTCGTGCGCTATTACGGTACACATTGCTGAGTTTTGTTACATTGCCAGTTATCACGATGTTAGTACTAACGTAGTGTATTCGACATCGCTTCACCTGCTCCCCCTGCTGTAGCGGAGAGAACTAATTGCTAGTGTAAAAGTGAAACGGTCGTTTTTGTCCTCGGATTTATACCACTATTGTTTATTCCAATAAATCCGAGGCCAACGGCGATTGGAACAGCAATTAGTTCACGGAGCGTTCTCCGATTGGAACAGCAATTAGTTCTTGGAGCGTTCTCCGATTGGTTCTCGGAGCGATCCCCAAATAAAACAGCGATTTTTATTAATGAAGGAGATGATTGTATGATACGAGCTATAGTGTTTGATTTTGATGGATTAATGATTGATACGGAAACATTAGAATATGAGGTTCTTCAAAAAATTTACACTGAATATGAGTTTGATTTGCCAATTGCAACGTATGCTCAAAACATTGGGACGACTATAGGTGAATTTAACCCTTATACCAATCTAGCGAATTTATTAAAACAAAATAAAGATGAACAATTCATTAAAAATCTACATAAAGAAAGATTAGAGTCCCTGTTGCCTACTCTTGTATTACGTGAAGGAGTATTGGATTTTATTGCGCAAGCGAAGCAATTGAATTTGAAAATAGCGCTAGCAACAAGCTCTCATCGAGCATGGATTGATAGCTTCTTCACGCGGTTTGAACTGCACCAATATTTCGATTACATATGTACAGCAGATGACGTTACGCATGTGAAACCTAATCCTGAGCTATACCTTCGAGCATTGTCTCTGCTAGGTGTGGACGGTCAAGAAGCAATAGCATTTGAAGATTCTCACAATGGTTCAATAGCCGCGGCAGCTGCTGGGATGCATTGCATCGCTGTTCCGAATCCGGTTACGCAACATTTTACGTTCGAGCATTGCTCCTTAATTATATCCTCGATGGCGGATACTACTTTAATAAAGGTTATTGAAGCGATAGAGAAAAAATTTTAAGAGGAAGTTCAAAAATATATTATCAACGTAATGTCGTGGCTATCTACAAAGTAATGAGTAGATAGCTATCTTTGTTATCCAAGTAATGTGATTTTAATGAAAATACTGACCGAAATTAAGGGTCAAACACTTGAATTATACTAATGCTCACAGGTTAATCGACTACTAGTCTTGTTCTTCTCATTAACTCTCCTCTGCAATAGCGGAGAGAACTAATCCCTCCCCTACATACTGTAGCGGAGAGAACTAATTGCTAGTGGAAAAGCGATAGCGGTCGTTTTTGACCTCGGATTTATACCGCTAAAATAAAATCATAAATCCGAGGCCAACGGCGATTGGACCAGCAATAAGTTTTCGTAGCGGTCTCCGATTGGACCAGCAATAAGTTTTCGTAGCGATCTCCGATTGGAACAGCAATAAGTACTCGTAGCGATCCTCGATTGGAACAGCAAATAGTTCTCGGAGAGACCCCGAAAACATCAAAGCTGAAAATAAGCTTAAAAATCTGTGACCAAACCGTGAAATGAACGTATAGAGTTATATGATATCAGGAGAATGAAAGGGGAATTGGATTTGAACTTTGAAAATGGAAACAACGAAAACCACACTGAACAAAGAAAAGACATTTCTTGGAATCCAAAAGTTGTTAGTAAATCAGTCATTGGTATTTGTATCGCAATTATTTTATTGTACATTGGGATGACTTCATTCTACACCGTAGAAGAGCGAGAACGTGCTGTAATATTAACATTCGGTAAGATTACAGATGAGGCGACATCAGGATTACATTTCAAGCTTCCTTATCCGATTCAAGATGTGAAGATCGTTCCTGCAGAAATGACTCAGTATATTACTATTGGTTATCGTGAATCAGCAAATGGTGACATTGTTGATGAGTCTGAAGCGATGATGATTACTGGTGATGAAAATATTGTATCTGCTGATGCTGTTATTACGTGGAAAATAGGAAATATCAAAAATTATTTAACAAATATTGATGATCATGAAACATTTTTACGTAACTCTGCAATAGCATCTATTCGCTCGGTCATGGGTGCACAGAAGCTAGATTATGCGATTACTGACGGAAAAACAGTCATTCAAGAATTAGCAAGAGAGCAATTAATGAAATTACAAGAAAAGTATGAGACTGGAATTATAGTTATCGACTTGAAATTCCAAGATATTGAACCACCTGATGGTCAAGTAGCTGAAGCTTTCCGCGCCGTTACGAATGCACGAGAAGAGAAAAATACGAAAATTAATAATGCGACAAAGTATGAAAATGATCGAATTCCAAAAGCACGAGGAGAAGCTCAAGCATTAATTGAGCTAGCAGAAGCTGAAAAAGCATCTCGTATTTTGAATGCACAAGGTGATGTAGCTAAGTTCAATGCCATCTATGCAGAATACAATAACAATAAAGATATTACAGAAAGTCG
>DXHF01000053.1 GCA_019113605.1 Candidatus Paenibacillus intestinavium | reverse complement strand
GAGCACACGCAGGCTTTCGATGGGGAGGCATATTCGCCGTCGACTACGCCCCAGCGCATTACACCGTGATCACAGTCGTTCGTTTTGAACTCCCTCTAAAACAACCCCATACTTAGGTAGCGTTCACCGGTATCCGACGCTATACACAGCACCCGTTTCCCCGCCCCCAACTTGCGCGCAATTTGCATGGCAGCCCACACCGTAGCCCCTGATGATGGACCAACGAGAATACCTTCCCGCTGCGCAAGCAGCTTCATTGTCTCGATCGCATCCTCATCAGCTACTTGAATAATTTCATCATAGATTGAAGTATTCAAAATTGACGGAATAAAGCCAGGGCTTGTCCCAACAAGCTTATGAGAGCCTGGCTGACCACCTGAAAGTACAGGTGAGCCTTTCGGTTCTACAACAGCAATATGAATATGAGGTAATTTTTCTTTGAGTACTTCACCCGTCCCGGTAATTGTACCTCCTGTCCCAGCAGAAGCTACAAATGCATCTAATCGCCCTTCCGTCTGCTCCATAATTTCTAGTGCTGTCGTTATACGGTGAATATCGGGGTTAGCTTCATTTTCAAATTGATTAGGTATAAATGAGTTCGGTATATCGTTTTGAAGCTCTATGGCCTTCTCAATCGCTCCTGACATGCGTTTTGCCGCTGGCGTCAGCACAACCTCTACTCCATAAGCTTTTAACATGGCAATTCTTTCTTTGGACATATTATCAGGCATAACAAGTATAATGTGATATCCTTTTGCAGCTGCATTCATCGCGAGTCCAATACCTGTATTACCACTAGTTGGTTCAATAATCGTCGCACCTGGCTGCAGCGTTCCAGTCAACTCCGCCTGAACAATGAGATTGTAAGCAGCGCGGTCTTTGACACTGCCACTTGGATTGAAGTATTCCAGCTTCACAATAACTTCTGCGCTATTGGGTTCTGCAATACGATTCAAAACAACAGCTGGTGTATTTCCGATCAAGTCCATCACACTGTTAACCACTTTCGGCATCGTTAATCCCCCCACTATAAATTTATGTTATCTTCTGACTCCAAACCAAAATCAGATCTCGACGTAATACATCTGCAAACTACTTCAAAATTTCAATTCTGCCATAGTCATCACGAAATAATTTACGCATCCAAAACCATCCTAATATCGGAACTGAACCTACAATTAATAACATCCATACTAAACCTTGCTCTGTATTGTTCCACAGCAAATAAGCAAAGAAAGGAATCAAACCAATCATTCGTCCCATCGTTAAACCAAGTTCTCGAAAGACGATCAGCTCTTCTCGCTTTTCAACCGATTGTTGTGATGCGCCAATCAAGTCAAAAATTCGCGAAGTAATCGGAATGATATACAAAGGATATAACATCGCTGTTCCGACACCAAACCAGATTAATGAATGGTAGTGTATCCCCCAGAATAGCGGAATAATTATAATCGCCAATGAAATAACACCAATGAACATCGACCATATTCTCCACTTTGGCTTCATATAACGCCCGACAATCCAGTAACTTATTAAAGCAGTAACGGAAGCAAATAAACTATACATTCCAACCTTAGCTTCATCGTTTGTAGCAATATAAACAACTAACCCTATTAAAAACATAAATACACCTTCACGAACACCTTGCGCAACGATAACGGCAAATGCCCTACGCCAACTTGTATCTGTGCTCCTTAATTGCTTGAGGGGATGACTCCAATCATATTTACCTTCAACTGGACGTTTCTTAATATAAAAACTTAATATACCGCAACAAGCAAAAATAACTAAAGAACTTGTAAATATAAGCTGATAACCTCGCAAATCAGCTAGCATACTTATTAACAAGCCAGATGACCACGGTGCTACGATACCAGCAAATGCGATAAGTAGTCCTTGCCAACCATTAAAACGATCTCGTGTATTAGGTTCTGTAATTTCAAAATAAACGACGTTATAAGCAAGCCAGAAGAGGCCAAGGCCCATTCCACTTATTAAACCAAGCACAATCGGAATGTCACTAGCACCTTGCTTCACCCATAGCACAATACTATAAAAAACGCCCGAGAGCAGACACCCCGCTCGCAGGCAATTTAATTTATTTCCTTCTTTCACCCATTTACCCGCGAGATAGAACGTTATTCCTCCCACACTATATTGTGCTAACGCATACTGCGCAACAGTAAAGTAAGATTGACTTGCTTTCCACAAATACACCGGAACAAATGTACCTGACAGTAAATTAGCAAAGCCAAAAGAGGTGTAAATCGCAAGCAGTATCATAGCTTGTTTGTCTAATAATTTCGCCATCTAATCACTTCCCCAAAATATAGGATTAAGCTATATTAGCTCAATGATAAGATACCCTTAGGCAAATGACGACATACTAGTACTTTTGTTCCAACCACTATATGTCCGGCGTTAGAGCGTCAAGTAGCTGCTTACGATCAAGTAAATCTAGATAGCTATCCGTACGATAACAAGTTGGACAAACGTACCAGATAACTTTGAATGATTTATTAATTAATGGCAAACCATTAGCCGGTGAAACTTTAGACTCGAAATGTCCATCCTCACCAACAACTTGCATTCCTGCCTCAACCATATATTCACGACAGTTCGTGCACTCAGGCATTTCAAATTGCTCATTAAGAATAGCTTGAAGCGAACTATTTGCTGCTATTTCACGTGTCGTTCGTAAAATTCCACGGTCATCATCATCCCAATCAGATTCATTGGGATCGACATGTTGGTCTTCCATCTCTTCATCATCTAAATCTATCTCTAACGTTCTATATCCACTGAGCTCATTTTCACAGTGTGGGCAATTCTTTTCAGGACCGATCTCCGCATCCCATATAATATCCGACTCACACCACGGACAAGTTGTTTGTGATTCCATTATTAACTCCCTCTCTATATACTTCTAATTGGATTACAGATTTGCTACATAAATTATACCAATAGCAAAAAACAAAACAGCAACTACAGCAAGTATTCTTGATAAATTTTTCATACAAAACACCTACCTTAGATAAGGATAGTCGCACCGATGACATAGGATAGCGAAATGGAAATAATCATAGCTATCAATCCTACCGCACGATTATCATTGGCTAGTTCCTCATCAATTTTAAATATCGGTGTCAAAAATTCAAATAGGAAGTATGCAACAAGCAAAATAATAAAGCCATAGGTTCCCCAAAGTAAATTCTCATAGATTGAGCTATTCATCGAAATAGAAAATCGGAAAATATTACAAATCCCAAAAATTTTCCCTCCTGTTGCCATTGCAACAGCGACATTACCACGCTTAATTTCATGCCAGCAACGGTATTTTGTTACTAACTCAAACAATGATAGAAAAACGATCAATGAGAGTATGGCCACAGAAATATAAACAATCGAAGCGAGATATTCATTTTCTAATAACCAATCAATCTTAGGATTCATCCTACACTCCTCACTTTACAACAATCTAAAAATCACCTGTAAGCAGGTGGCAAAGCCACCGACCTTGCAAAATTTCCCCACCAAGAAGTTGGCAGAGCCAACGACCTTTATGAAACAACATCCAACTCTTCGAAGCATAACCTTCAAGTCTTTTGAACTAACTTTAAATAAAAGCTCAAATCGTTGGCTTGTCAGTACCAAGAAGATGGTCTACAGCAAAAACGAGTAGCACAGTGTACGTTATTGGTACACGAGCACACACAGGCTTTTGATGGAGGCCATATTCGCCGTCGACTACACATCATCAGCATCAGCATCGTAATCACAGGCCAGGGATTTGAGTTTCCTCTATTTGAGTTCGGCTATGGTGACTCCGATGCCACCCTCCCCATAATTCCCATTCCGATAAGCCTTCACATGGGTGTGACGGCGTAAATACTCTTGAATGCCCGAACGAAGTACCCCTGTGCCTTTACCATGAATAATATATACTTGTCCCATTCCTGCTAGGAAGGATTCATCAAGAAATCTGTCTACTTCAAGGATCGCTTCATCAAGTGATTCACCACGTAAATCAAGTTCCATTCGAACGGAATCTTCTTTAGTCCGTTTAAGTGTGGCTGCTTGCTTTTGTGGTTGCGCTGATGCATTAGATTGAGACTGTAACAATTCCAGATCGTCTAGCTTAACCTTCATTTTCATAATTCCAAGCTGTACTGTCGCTTCTTGACCGTGAATGTCAACGACATGCCCTTTAGAGTTAAGACTATATACTTTAACTTCATCACCAGCATGTATTTTTTGTTTTTTACCATCACGTGCAGGCTTTGTTTTCACTTTTAATTCGGGCTGGGCATCATCTAAGCGGCGACGAGCTTCAATTAGCTTATGCTCCTTGATCGACGCTCCTTCTTCCATCGCTAATTTACGAAGATCAGAAATAATGACTTCCGCCTCTTTACGAGCTTTCGCGATTGCAGCATTCGCTTCATTATGCGCCTTGACAAGCAGGTTTTCTTTTTGTTCTTCAAATTTCAATTTATCTTGTTCATGCTTTATACGTAACTGCTCCATCTCAAGTCGCAACTTTTGCGCAATATCACGATCGGATTCTGCTGAAAGACGATTTTGTTCCAATGAAGCAATCATACTTTCAACCTTCATATCCTCATCGCTAACTTCGCCCTTAGCTACATCAATAATATTTGAAGATAAGCCTAATCGTTCCGCTATCGCAAATGCATTACTTCGGCCAGGAACCCCTACGAGCAGTCGATAAGTTGGACTTAGTGTAGCAATATCGAACTCCATACTCGCATTGATTACACCTTTTCGGTTAAATGCGTATGCTTTCAATTCAGAGTAATGTGTTGTTGCAATTACTCTACATTCTTTGGCATGAATATGTTCAAGAATTGCAATAGCTAATGCAGATCCTTCAGCCGGATCAGTACCCGCTCCAAGTTCATCCAGTAATACTAAGCTTTTCGACGTCATGTCTTGCAAAATCCGAATAATGTTCGTCATATGACTGGAGAACGTACTCAAATTTTGTTCGATACTTTGCTCGTCACCAATATCAGCGAAAATAGCGTCGAATACACAGAGCTGGCTTCCGTCCTCTGCAGGTACAAACATTCCAGACATTGCCATTAAACTGAGTAAACCAACCGTTTTTAAGGATACCGTTTTACCGCCCGTATTAGGTCCGGTCACAATAATGGAGTGATACTGATTACCAAGCTCAAGCTCCAAAGGTACAACTTGGCTTGGATCAATTAATGGATGCCGTCCCTTTTTCAACTTAATATATCCACGATCATTCATCCGCGGGCAAATAGCTTTCAATATATGAGCATACCTTGCTTTAGCAAATGTTACATCTAGCTTAGCAATGAGCTCCTGATCATATAGAAAATCTTCTACACAATCAGCGACTTGAGCAGTAAGCTTCTGCAGTATTTTCTCGATTTCTTTTATTTCTTGAACTCGCATCTCGCGAAGCTTGTTATTCAACGTCACAATAACTTCTGGTTCAATAAATAATGTCGCACCAGAACCTGATTGATCATGAACGATACCACCAAAGCTAGAACGGTACTCAGATTTTACTGGAATAACAAAGCGATCATTCCGCAATGTAATAATCGCTTCCTGCAGCATTTTCTGTACAGAGGATGATCGAATCATATTTTCAAGTTTTTCCCTTATTCTGCTTTCACCTAATCTAATTTCCCGGCGAGCCGTTGCTAGCTCCGAGCTGGCTTGATCAAGAACTTCACCTTGTTCGTTGATGCATGTCCAAATTGCTTCTTCAAGCTCACGATGCTCACTTATTAGCTCGGTGATGTTCAGTAACGAAGGAACTGGATATTCTTCATTAACAGTTGAAATATGTCTCTTCACACGTCGACTTCCTCGTGATGTAGAGGCAATCTCAATTAGTTCCGCAGCATTCAGCGTACCACTAATTCTTGCTCGATGTAATGAAGCACTAATATTAAAAATACCGCCGAATGGAGCAGTTCCCTTCAATCGATCTGCAGCAAAGGCTTCATCTGTTAATTGCAATAAACCTTTAACAATTTCTATATTAGTTGATGGTTCTATTTGTTCAACCATTTCTTTACCAATTGAAGTCGCTGCATGCTCCTTCAATTTTACAATTATTTTTGAATACTCCAATGTTTTCAATATTTTGGCGTTCAATAATAACACCCCTTAAACTTTTCATTGACCTTCGATATCATTTCACCAAAATGAAAAATATATCGCAAGCATTGTCTTGCATTACTTATTATAGCGTAAAGTTGTAATTCTTGTACCACCTATACATATTATTTTGTAATATGGTAACACTTATTAGAGGATCATCGTTCATGCATCATCATAAACAATTTCTACATGGAGGAATGGATATGAATTTTCTAGGACATGTTGTGAGATTTATCGTTTCAGCATTAGTGTTAATGCTTGTGAGCTGGATTGTTCCTCAATTTTCAGTAGGTGGCTTTTGGAGCGCATTGTTATTAGCGCTAGTCATTGCTGCTCTAGGCTGGATCGTCGAAGGTGTCTTCGGTAAAAAAGTCACTCCTTTTGGCAGAGGTATCGTAGGTTTTCTAATTAGTGCTCTCGTTATTTGGATCGCTCAATTCATTGTCGGTGGAGTGAGCGTAACAATTCTTGGTGCTATCCTTGCAGCTCTTGCTATCGGAATTGTCGATTTATTTATACCGATCGCTAATCCGTATGAAGCTGGAGAACGCCATAAATCATAACATTTATTTAGGTCCTTCATTTATGATGAAGGACCTAAATATGTTTAATCCAGCTCGCGTTCCAATATTGTCATCAGGTTGTCACTTGAAGTAATGCCATTCAGCCTTATACTGGTATACAATGGATATGGTTATTATAATACAGGGGGTAAATGTCATGAAAAAATGGTTAGTGTTAACGTTGGTTACAGCATTAATGGTAGTATTGGCAGCTTGCGGCTCAGCTTCAAATAATAATGGCAAAGCTGATTCAATCAAAGTCAGTGAAGATGAAATTGCAGCTGGTTCACTTGTAATCACAGCTAAAAACTGGGAATTTGATAAAGAGTATTACGCTATTCGTGCAGGTGAGTCCGTAGAAGTAACAGTTAATTCCATCGATGGTATTCATGGAATCGAAATTATGAATACGGAGTACTCAAATATTATTAACGATAAAGCAACTGCGGTTACAATTACAGAGCCTGGTACATACGAGGTTCGTTGCTCCATCCCTTGCGGAAACGGTCATCGTACAATGGTTACAAAGCTAGTAGTAGTCTAATTATTAGATGAACTGAAAAGTCGCTTCTTCAAATTTGAAGAAGCGACTTTTTTCATTTTCCAATAAAGGTTCAAAAAGCGGGCTTTCGCAAGCCGAGCAGGTGAAGTGTTACTTGAGAAAGGCGGAAGCGCAAATGTACGTTATTGGTACATGCGAACCGTACTTTCCAAGTTCGCTTCAGATGCGATGTCGAATACGCTACGTCAGCATAATCATCGTTATCAAAGCCCGCTTTTTGAACTTCCCATTATAAAGCTAGCTTTGTTCGATTAGTTCAATCCATTCATTATACTCTGTTTGCAGCTTAGAATATTCACGCTTCAATTTTTCATGTACGATAGTTAATTGTTCCAACTTTTGCTCGACTAGCTCGACTTGTTCTAGAGATTGGTTTTCCATCAAGCTGGCTGCAGCTACTTCTTGTAGCTCAAGCTGTTGTTCATACTGCATAGCTTGTTGTTGGAATTGCTCAGTCTGCTGCTGTAAACCTAGCAGCTCTGCCTCTAATTTAGCCAACTGCTGCCGCAATTGATACTCAGCCTCACTTTGAATAGATAATTGATCTTCTAGTGACTTAATATTCTCCTCGGTTATCAACATCTTGTTGGTCGCTAATCGTTCCTTCGTTGCAGCTACTTCTAGATATTGTAGCAGCTCCTCTGACTTGTCAGCATCCTTCTGATGAAGAATTTCAAGATCGGCATATAACTTCGATACATGATCATAATTGCTTTGAAGTTCATCTAATTGCTGCTTCAGTTGTTTCACTTGAGGAAGCAAAAGATTTTCTTCCGACTTCACATTGGCTAGCTCTTGTTCTAGTTCGCTACGGTACGCTACTTCTTCTGCATTTGCAGACTTCACGTTCTCTAGTTCTTGTTCTAGCTCGCTGCGGTACGCTTTTTCTTCTGCATTTGCAGACTTTATGTTCTCTAGTTCTTGTTCTAGCTCGCTGCGGTATGCTTTTTCTTCTGCATTTGCAGACTTCACGTTATCTAGTTCTTTCTCTAGTTCGCTGCGGTACGCTTTTTCTTCTGCATTTGCAGACTTCACGCTGGCTAGTTCTTGTTCTAGCTCGCTGCGATATGCTATTTCTTCTGCATTTTCAGACTTCATGTTGGCTAGCTCTTGTTCTAGCTCGCTGCGATATGCTTTTTCTTCTGCTTTTGCAGACTTCTCGCTTGCTA
>DXHF01000573.1 GCA_019113605.1 Candidatus Paenibacillus intestinavium | reverse complement strand
GCATTCAAATTTATCGTAATAAGTGGACATGATGATTTTGAATATATGCGTAATACAGTACAATGCGGTGGGATCGACTATATATTAAAGCCGATTGATGCTGATATTATTAATTCAGCTGTAGCTACTGCTATTAAAACATGGTTAGCTGAAGAACATACACGCCAAATCCAATTCGAACAGTCGATCATGCTTAATGAACTTAAGCCAGTACATGATGAGAAACTTCTTTCAGGGCTTATTGATGATACTGCAAATATTAATTATACGATTCAACGTTTGAAAAAAGATCGTGTTATTCCAGCCCAGATTACTTATGCGCAACTCGTTATACTACAAATTAACAATGCAGACCAACCTTTATTAGATCGATTCGGTAATGATGTCGATCTTTTACTATACGCTATTGAGAATATTTGTAATGAGTGCATCGGTGGGAATTTCAATGGTGTTGCATTTAAATATTGGGGTTCATTCGAACAAATTATTTTACTATTGTGGGATAAAAAAGTGAATGGAGCTTTCATAACAAACCAAATTAATAATGCCATGTACAAACATTTTTCCCGTAAGTTCCACTTCGGTACAACGAAGCTAGACAAGTTTCCGATTAGTCTAGCGAAACAATATGACGAGGCTATTGCAGCATTAGATCATCGTAATCTGCTCGATTTCGCATCCTATTTGCATGATGCTAGTGAAACAAGACATTTCCAGAAGAATGGAGTCGATTCTTTTACTGCTGTAAAAGAAGAATGGAGAGTTGCCTTACTAAGTGGCAACCAACATGCCATCGAGAAATGTTCCACATCCTGGATAGAAAAATTTGTGAATAACAGTTACGTTAGTCCTCATTTATTACAGTTATGGTTAGAAGATATGTTCAACTTCCGCAACTCATTATTACAAGAAATTTCGAACAATAAAAAAATCGAGTTGTTAACGTTATTAGAGCAACAAGATACATTAAATATTCCACCGAATATCCATGATTACAGCATTAAACTACATGATTGGCGGCAATGGGTGTTACAGTTTAACTTGAACCTATTGCAGGCAATTACAAGTATTCAACAAAATAAGTCTCGTTCATTTTCTGATATTGTTTCGTATATAGAGATGCATTATAATGAAGAACTTACTTTACAAGAAATTGCTGATACTTTTCTAATTAGTCGTGAATATATTTCAAGGAAATTTAAGCAAGAATATGCTATTAGTTTCACGGAATATGTAACTAGCTTTCGCTTAAATAAAGCAAAATCTTTATTGCTAAATCGTAATTTGAAGCTCAATCAAATAGCAGAAATGGTAGGCATTCCTGATGTAAAATACTTCAGCAAAGTATTCAAAAAACATGAAGGATTGACCCCGAATGAATATCGAAAAACTATATCATAATAATCATTCCCTATAAATTCCCAACTAACATTTGCAAATGAATCCAACAAAATCGAAAGAGGCTGGGACATAACCAGTCTAAAAAGTAAGCAAAGGGGTTGAAATCGATGAGATTTCAACCCCTTTGCCGTTTTAGTGCTTTTTTATGTGAGAATGTTACACCCTCCTCACATATTTTCTTAAGTTTACTGCCATTAACGCTAAACCAATATCATGTTCAACCTTCCGTTTTCCTCGTAAATTTAAACGAGTGAAACCCAAATTTTCCTACAAAAAGGCGAATACAGGCTCTACGTCAATTTTACGTTGACGGTAGATTGCTCCTGTTTCTTCTTCTGAAAGCTTCGTTCTTACATAGGCTTTTTGTTCTTCCCATCGTTCATTAACCATGAGTTTACGATTCACACCTGCTTCTGCTTTTGTACAGTCCAATCGAAATGGACAATCGGTGCAATCCTCACATTCATAGAGCTTGAAGTCACGCTGGAATCCAGTTTTATCCTTTCGAATGGTATGACGAACAAAGGCTACTTTTTTGTTGTTCGGACAGGTGTAGCTATCTTCGCTCACATCGTAAGCCCAGTTACTTGTATGGAACGGATTGGTTTTCGTTTTCTTCTTTTGTTCATGTCGAGAATGAGCATGAGTGATGAGTGATGAGTGGTGTACGTTGTCTGTTGGTTAAAATATCTTCATAGTTTTGCTCACTACCATAACCTGCATCCGCGACAATATGTTCGGGTAACTCAAAATAATCACGTTCAATCTCATCTAGAAAAGGGATCAGTATTTTCGTATCCGTTGGATTCGGATACACACCATAAGCTAGCGTGTATTGTCCTTCCGTTGCTACTTGAACATTGTAGCCAGGTTTTAATTGACCATTCTTCATATAATCATCTTTCATACGCATAAATGTAGCATCACAATCGGTTTTAGAATAGCTGTTACGTTGACCAAAAGTAACCTCATCCTGCCTATACTTTTGTTTACGTACAAGCCATTCTCTCACTTGCTTAAGCTGTTGTTTAGGTGTTTTACGTTCAGCACGGATTTGTTTTCGAAGCGTACCATCCGTAGATTGCTCGATCTGCTCAGAATAACGGTTGACCACTTTTTCGAGCTGTTCTGTTAGCTTTACAAGCTCCTTAACAGACAGTTCAGCTTCACTTTCCTTTTCAATCTCAGGCATAATGTTTGCTTC
>DXHF01000572.1 GCA_019113605.1 Candidatus Paenibacillus intestinavium | reverse complement strand
CCATTGTACGGTTGTCTTTGTTAATATATGGAGCAGGCTCACCAGTTGGCGTGACGAACAACTTCCCATTCACTTTGAACATTGGAACATCTTTTGAAGCTGCACCTACAGAACCAACAAGACCAAATAGTAGAACGATGGATAATAATAATGTGATAGTTTTTTTCATAATAATCTCTCCTCGAATAATTTTATTGGGTGCTACCCACCTAGATTTACTATATAGAATTTCTATTTATCAAACGTATGAAAAAAGTATGATGTTTTTAGTTATGCGAGCTTCAAGTTTTTTCTTTGTAAAAAAAGATGCAGTTCCAGAGAACAGCATCTTTTTTAGTATAGTGTGGATCTTACATTAAGAATAATCATATTAAAGAACTCAGACTGAATATCAACATGGCCAACAATTCGAGCGCTTAGTGCATTCAGATCTAGAGACCCGAATTGATCCGTATGGGCTACACCTGTTAATTCTTCTCTATTGACCATAACAATCCCGCTTGGTACCACTACTTCAAAGGGATAGCCATATTTTTCGCTACTAATCGGTACAATCACAGCAAATCGTTGATGACTGGGATCTATAAATCCTGATGATACAACGATAGAATACCTTATTTTTACTTGTTCAGAGAGATTCATTTCAACGATATCTCCTTGTTCAAGCATCATTATTGCTCCCATTATATAATTCCATCCTCCATTCTATGTGAAGATATCCCTTAAGTGAGTTCTCTTTCACTGTATTTCTTACATTCTTCTCTTAATTTAGCTAAATGATTTTGGTAATAAGTTTCGTCTCGCATTTTTTGAGAGCTGGCATCAATAATTATTTGATGTTTATCGTTCAGATAAATATGCATTGGTTCACCGAGTGAAACTTTCAATTGCTTGACAATATCAGACGGGATGCGGCAGCCTATGCTATTCCCCCATTTTGCCAAATAAGTTACGCCCATATAATCCATCCCCTTCATTGTTATATAAAACCAATTATAAACCATCATTTACCATTTGTATATACTTAGTTTATACTTTTTGTGTTTTTTTGAACACAAAAAAGCCACTTCAATATGAAGTGACTTTTAATTGCAGTAAGTATTTATTAAATGGATTATTTCCGAATCAGAAATAGTCTCTCTTTCCTTTTTATAATAGATAGTTAAGAGAAATATAGTTTCATCATCTTTAACTACATAATATATTAGCCTATACCCATTTGATTTTCCTACTTTTGTATTGCTATTTGCCAACCGAACTTTAAACGAATGTTCATTACTAGGCAATTTTAATTCCCTAATCTCATCACCAATAAAGTTACCTCGTTCAAGTTCGTCGATGATTATTTCAATATCATCGTCTATATGTGAAAACTTCTTTTTCCGCTTATAATATTTAATATCTTTTTCAAACTGCTCGGTAGCAATAATATTATACAATATAGATGACTCCAATCGTTACTACTCTTCTTTCAATTCTGCTCGCAACTCTCTCCAAGATTTACCTTTTTTCTTGCCTTCTCGGATTAAATTCATTTCTTGCAAAGAATTTTTTAAGGACTCGGAAGGAGTACTAGGACGCTGAACAGTTATATTCATTTTTCTTCCCCCTTTTTTTTTCTTCATAAGGCTAACCCCCCAAGTATACATCCACTTGGTTATAGTTATGCCCTGTGAACTAGGCATTAGACCTTCAACTTGCTAAATTATATTATAAGCTAGCATGTTGATATTACTAAGTATACCATGTGTTGCCCCGAGAGAACAGTTTTAAAAGCTCGTTTGAGATAAATGAACATCTATATCCTCTATAGTTGAATGTAGCAACCAACAACGAAAGAGGTATACAGATGAGCGCTTATTTCATGATGCTGCCATCACCGTACATACTCATGACTAGAGCCGATCACGTAATCAAAATCACGCGAAATACCATAGTACTTGGGGTGCTTAACTTTGACTATGGTAATGATCGATGGTCCAGTTAATACATCAGAATAATAATATGGAGCTCCACTATAATAGTTCTGTGGAAATGACCCCTCATCTACTCGGTCAAGTAATACAATCTCGAATGTATTTTTCCAAATACTATGCTGCAAGGGCTGTAATTGCAGATCCAGCTTAAATGTGCGCTCGATACTAGATCGGAACGCTTGATCTACCGCATCTTCTAAAAATACAACTTTGCCTTGTTCCAGCATCATCGGATCAATTTGCAATGCTGCATCGTGTGTGGCCAACTTCAATCCATCCTTCAGTTCGGCTTTGAGCTTTGTCTGGAGTGCTTCCTCATGATTGGACACAAACAAATAGATCCACATCGGCATTAACATAATGATGGTGATTGCCCACTTCATAGTTGATCCTCCGAGACAATATATTCCGACATAATGGGAATGGGATAGTAATAGTCACGACTCGGTGCTGAACCAAACAAATCAAAAATTTCAGTACGACCTTGCGGATAACGTAAGGTGACCGTGAACAATTCACCACGCTCTACCGTTGAATCAGGGCCAGTGATCGTCACCTTACTCGTATCAAAATAAATACTGGCCAACTTATTTAAGATTTGTGCACGTATTGCCGGCGTTAATCTTCCTTCGAGAGACGTCAAATGTGCCAGCTCATAAGCTTGTTTTTGCAGTACTTGATCACGATACGAGATCGTGCGATCAATGCTAGGCTGAAAGATTACGTAAAAAAATATGGGTGATAGAATCAATAGTGCAATGACTTTATTCATATATTTGCCAGCGCATCACAACGACGCGCTGGCTCCCTCCCCGTATCAGTTCATTTTACGGCAATGTAGTTGGAACTGTAGTAGAATTGGAAATGTCGTGTGCACGATCACGCTGTGTTTTAGCATCACCAAATGTACCATCCTCAGAAAAAATTGTGAGGGCAATTATAACTAGCGTTGCTGCGACAATAATTACCAATGCAATTGCTTTGTTCATAATATTTCGCTCCTTTTGAATAGGTTCATGTATCGTTTTTTTATTGAAAATCATTAAAAAGTAACTCTTGGTAAGCGCCAGATATAGAGTTTATCAGGAACACTACCGCAATAATAGATAGAAATACGATAGAAAAACCAATATGTCCATTTGCACGTAATTGACGTTTTCTACGCTGCCTACGATAATCCAAAAACGTCTCGTAATGTTGCTCTAGTAGATCGGCTGCCGTTTGCGGATTACTTTGATTGATTTTCTCCAAGAGTGTAGACAGCATTTTTGCTTCTTTCGTATTTACACGCTCTCCAAACGCTTGAAATGCGGATTGTCCATCCATCTGATACTCAAAAATTAATTGATCAAGATCATCACGCAATGCGTTCATATCTTTGCGATATTCTTTGATTTTGCTTATGACACTCTGATAATGATCCTCCGTCTCGGTATAGGTGTCGTTAACAAATAACATGAACAGTAAAACAATCTCATCATTTTTCTTTTGTATACGATCTTTCTTCATCGCGTTTAGCAATAGCGACAATGGCATCCAGGAATGACCGGATAGAGACAATCCATAGATCACAGCGATAAAAGCTATTGCCGCAACAGGATATTGCTCTGTCATCAAAAACTGTACATGTAGAGCTACGATCATCAATAACGCAATGACATCTCTACATAGCTTATACGTCCAAGCACTCATAAACGTTAAGCCTGCATCGGATATAGCGAGATCTAATTTACTATCTTGATACCATGGTTTCGTTCGATTGACTGCCGTTGTTAATTGCTGGCTCAATTTTGGTGGACTACGTCGCCGCAAATACAGCATGCCTCTAGTCATAAAGAACGTCGCTATGATTGCTATGCTGTAAATAAGCAACTTCATGATCGGAATCATCATAAGCTATGCCTCCTCGTTACACTTCGATTTTCGGTCGTGAGAGTACTAGTGATGTACCTAGACCGACAATGATAAATACTATACAGACCATAAGGGATTTAAATACGCTCGCATCTGTAAATAACAACTGGAGCACAACACCATCAAACATATGATTGATATAGAAGATGATACTTGGTACTAGAATCAGCGGAAAGAACCCCATAATGATCGATTCCATGTATTCCGTTTTTTCCCCTTCCACGATCTGCTTGCCTTGTACCATATCCTCGTGCAGCTTTTGCAATGCACGCTCGATGTTCCGATTATGCAAAGCCGACTTAATCATCAAAATACCTAGCTGTCGGGACCACGTATTTTTAATTTGAAATTCAAAGAGTTCGACTGCCTCATAGATTGCCGTTTTTCCTTCTACTTGTAACAGCGTGACCATACTGTAGAAGGTACGCTTCATCGGCCCTTCTAGCTTACCCACCATATCCGACAACACATGATGAATATTCACTTCTTGACCAGGTGTGCGATATTGGATCAGCATTAACTCGGTTGCCTCGATCAAAGCATAGCTGTTGGCAGTACGTAGCAGCTGCAGTTTAATTAAGCGCCAGCCATAGGGAATCGCACTAATAACCAATGCCATACTAAAACTAAACATATCCCACCACTCTAACCAATACCGTGGAAATTCTCCTAGACTGCCGACAATCAGTAGAACATAACCCATCACAAACACAGAAACCGTTAAGGTAATAAATTGAACCGTACTGGAACCCGTATAATTCGCAGGATTGGAGGTCGCCCTCAATAGTAGTTCTAATGAAGAAAAACGCTTGCCCTTTTCATCAGGAGCAGATCCTTTCACATCAAACTTTAGAAACGGATTAGAACGCCAACGCTTTAATAACGGTGTAAACAATACCCCTATCAAACCGTAAATAGATAGCGCATAGAGTAGAATCACCCCTAACTTTATGGCAGTGGATGGCGATACATTAATCCACTCCATGTGCTAACCCTCCCTGAACGACATGACTTAATGCAACTTCTACTGCGTTAGTCAGCGGTTTTTCT
>DXHF01000571.1 GCA_019113605.1 Candidatus Paenibacillus intestinavium | reverse complement strand
TCGCTTAGTTAGGTTTTTATGGTATGGTGAATAGAAAATAGGAAATGATATATCTCGTAAAAGCTTATACATTCGATATACTTTTCATTTGCGAGAATTATAATCGAGATGTTAATAAAAAGTTTAAGGGGTGGGAGGATGTACGAGCAATTACATCAATATTTGAAAGTATTACAACAAGAACGTAAGCTTACGACAAACTCCTATCAGTCATATGAAAGAGACCTGCTGAAATTTACTGGTTATCTTGAGGGTGAAGGTGTTAAGCTGTGGACAAGCGTACATAAGCATCATACTTTGAAGTATATGCTGGGATTAAAGGAAGCAGGTCTAAAGTCTTCAACGATAGCTAGACATGTGGTGTCCATCCGTGCTCTTTTTCACTATCTCATTACTAATGATTACATATCACACGATCCTTCCATATATATTGAAGCTCCGAAACTTGAAAAAAAAGTACCGCAAATTATCTCTCAAGAAGATACGAATCGTTTGCTGCAAGTTCCTGATGTTGCTACAGCAGTCGGTATTCGCGATAAAGCAATGTTGGAGCTACTATATGCTACAGGGATTCGAGTAACAGAATTAGTTTCGCTAAATGTAGAGCATATTCATCTATCGCTTGGGTTTATTCAAGTAATAAGTCCGAGTCAGAAGGAACGTTTTGTACCATTTGGACAATATGCCAAAGAGGCTGTAGAGGCTTATTTGGAACAAGGTAGAGCTCAGCTCGCAACAAAGAGCAGCTCTGAGGAAGTATTATTTCTAAATCATTTAGGTGGTCGCATGACGAGGCAGGGCTTCTGGAAAATTTTGAAGAAATATGCCCATGAAGCGGGAGTATCAGATGAGATTACGCCGCATACCCTTAGACACTCTGTTGCTGCTCATTTATTAGAGAATGGTGCTGATGTAAGAGCGGTACAAGAGCTGCTAGGACATGTTGATATTACTTCTACAATGAAATATACTGCGATTGCTAAGTCGAAAATGAAGGAAGTCTACAGCAACTCCCATCCGAGGGCATAAGGCGGAGAGGTATCCTCAAATTCGAAGCGACAAAAAGTTTGGTTTATGCTTCCGAAGTGACTTTTCATTTACAGGGAGAGAATACAGGATGACTATGAAAAGTTTTAGGAGGGTTCATATTGAAGTTTGATCGTATTGCTGTCATTGTTTTGGATAGTGTTGGTATTGGTGAATTGCCAGATGCTGATCAATTTGGTGATGTAGGAAGTCACACGCTCGGGTCTATTGCCAGAGAATATGCAACACTCGATCTACCGCACCTTCGAGCGTTGGGGCTAGATCGCATTGCGCCTATTCATAATTGGACGCCAGACTTAACTAAGCAGCCTCAGTCGTATTATGGGAAAATGGCAGAGGCTTCTGTGGGCAAAGATACAATGACTGGTCATTGGGAGCTTATGGGATTGCAGATTGAAACCCCATTTCAAACATTTCCTAACGGTTTTCCAGCTGAATTAATTGAACAATTCGAGTCGCGCACTGGTAGAAAAGTGATGGGCAATAAGCCTGCAAGTGGTACAGTAATATTAGACGAGCTCGGTGAAGAGCAAATGAAGAGCGGTGCATGGATTGTCTACACAAGTGCGGATAGCGTATTCCAATTAGCAGCTCATGAGGATATTATTCCGCTAGAAGAGTTATACAAGGCGTGTGAAATCGCTCGTGAACTAACGATGGAGGATAGATTTTCCGTAGGTCGCGTAATAGCTAGACCATATGTCGGTACTCCAGGTAATTTTAAGCGTACACCGAATAGACATGACTACGCTTTGAAGCCACCACAAAGAACAGTACTTAACGAATTGCAGGATGCTGGAATTGAGACGATCTCAGTCGGGAAGATTTATGATATATTTGATAGTGAAGGAATTAATCAATCACATCCTTCGAAAAGTAATGTACATGGTATTCAGCAGACGATTGAGCTATTGAAAACATCATTCAAGGGGTTTGTTTTTACAAATCTTGTTGATTTTGATTCTCTATATGGCCATCGTCGTGATCCCATCGGATATGGCAAGGCATTAGAACAATTTGATGCCGTGTTACCTGAAATGATGGAGCAAATCGGTGAGCGCGATCTATTAATTATTACGGCTGATCATGGTAATGATCCTACTCACCCAGGGACGGATCATACACGTGAGTATGTTCCAATCTTGCTGTATAGCCCTTCGTTCAAAGAGCCGCAACAGCTTGATACAAGGTCAACGTTTGCAGATTTGGGCGCTACAATCGCTGAAAATTTCGCAGTAGCTGCTCCACCGACAGGCACTAGTTTCTTGTCTCTCCTAAGGTAGTTCAAAAAAGTGGACTTTGATAACGAGGATTATGCTAACGTAGCTTAGTCGGCGGCGAATATGAAGCCAATTTGGGAAGTATAGCATAAGCTTCCGATGTATGTTTCTTTCAGAAACATTGTAGGATCGCATGTACCCAAAACGTACATTTACGTTTCCTCCTTCCGAAAATTGACTCCATCTTCTTGGTTCTGAAAGCCCACTTTTTGAACCTTTATTGTAATAGGTAGTAACAAAACAAAAAAATCACTTATGCTTCCGAAGTAACTTGTTGTCACTCAAGAAGATATTTCGTGGAAGCTACAAAAAGTTTGTAGGGGGAATTGAAATGAATACAATAACAGCAAGTCAGCAAATTAATGAGGCAGCACAATTTATCGCTCAGAAAATTAAGGTGAAGCCAGAAATCGGGCTTATACTAGGATCAGGATTAGGTGTATTAGGTGATCATATTGAAGGTGCCACAGTTATTGCTTATGAAGATATTCCTCATTTTCCTGTGTCAACGGTAGAAGGACATGCAGGTGAATTAATGATCGGTACAATTGCTGGAAAAACAGTTGTACTTATGCGTGGACGCTTCCATATGTATGAAGGGTATGCTCCGGAAGTTACTGCGTTTCCAGTTAGAGTGATGAAAGCACTAGGTGTTAAATCACTAATTGTAACGAATGCAGCAGGTGGTATAAATCTTGAATTCGCATCAGGCAATCTGATGTTAATTTCCGATCATCTGAACTTAACAGGTAAAAATCCATTGATTGGGTCTAACGATGCCGATCTAGGTGCGCGATTCCCTGATATGTCAGAAGCATATAGTAAACGACTAAGAGCCATTGCGAAAACGGTTGCGACAGAAAAAGAGATTGGTCTTGTTGAAGGCGTATATGCCGGATTACTAGGTCCGTCTTATGAAACACCTGCTGAGATTAGAATGTTAAGAATTATTGGTGCTGATGCCGTTGGTATGTCAACAGTTGCTGAAGTGATTGCAGCAAGACATAGCGGCATTGAAGTTGTCGGAATCTCATGCATTAGTAATATGGCAGCAGGAATTTTGGATCAACCATTGTCGCATGTGGAAGTGATGGAAACTACGGATCGAGTTAAATCGCAGTTTTTAGAGCTAGTTACGTCATTAATCGCCAAAATTTAGATTAACTGTCACAGAATTGTCATAAATCAACTGACGAAATATGACAACATTCGAATATCACTTCGTCGTATAATGTCTCTAGACTTTGCGTAAATCAAGTAATTATGAAGAAGGATGGGTAGACAAAGTGATAGATAGTCAGCTTAATACGAAAATTGAATTTCTCCGCAAGCAAATGGAATTAACAGCAAGCCAAAGAGGTAGCTTGCTACATCGTGATGTTATTGCTCTAAGTCAAACGCTAGATGAATACATCATGAAAGCACAATATAGTCATTCGAGTTATCCGGTGCTAACTTGTGCCTTGTAAAGTGTGATCATAGAGCTTTCTAATGATCAAGAATTCTAGAAGAAACATAATCGACATCGAATGATTTGCAGTCGTGAATATAGCTTTGTCAAAGTGTTATGTTTCTTATCTTAAAATTATAGATGCTCATATACATGTTCGGTATATTGTGCATCTTTTTTAGCTAATAGATGGAGGGACTCATGAGAGCAGTAGATGTTATTCAAAAGAAGCGAGATGGAAAAGAGTTATCTACTCAAGAAATTAATGAATGGATCCAGCAATATTGCGAAGGTGACATTCCAGATTACCAGATGTCAGCATGGACGATGGCTGTTTATTTTAATGGAATGACTGCGCGCGAGGTAGCAGATTTAACATTAGCGATGGCGAACTCTGGTGATCAAGTTGATTTGTCAGCTATTAACGGTGTGAAGGTGGACAAGCATTCTACTGGCGGGGTCGGTGATAAGACAAGTTTGATTTTGGCACCTCTAGTTGCTGCTTCAGGTGTTCCTGTTGCGAAAATGTCTGGTAGAGGTCTTGGTCATACGGGAGGTACTGTTGATAAATTAGAGTCAATTACTGGTTTCCATACGGAGCGTACTCAGCAGCAGTTTGTTGATCAAGTGAATACGATTGGTGTATCAATTATTGGTCAAAGTGGTGATTTGGCACCAGCAGACAAACAGTTGTATGCTTTGCGCGATGTCACTGCAACGGTAGAATCGATTCCACTTATTTCGAGTTCTATTATGAGTAAGAAAATTGCTGCCGGTGCAGATGCGATCGTGCTTGATGTAAAAACAGGCAACGGTGCATTTATGAAAACTTTAGAAGAGTCCATTCAATTGGCAAAGACGATGGTTAGCATTGGAACGGAAGTTGGTCGTGATACGGCAGCAGTAATAAGCGATATGGATCAGCCATTAGGCTTTGCCATTGGTAATGCACTTGAAGTTGAAGAAGCGATTGTTACACTTCAAGGAAATGGGCCAGCCGATCTAACGGAGCTATGTATAACACTTGCAGCCCATATGGTGGTGCTTGGTCAGCGAGCTAATAGTTATGACGAGGCAAGAGTTATTGTTGAGGATAGCTTGCGAAGCGGTAAGGCATTACAAAAATTACAAGAGCTTGTCGAAGCGCAAGGTGGGGATGGTTCAATTGTTCATGATTTAGGTAAACTTCCCCAAGCATCTATGCAATATGATGTCATGAGCAAGCATTCAGGCTATGTGAGCGCGATTGGAGCTGAGCAGCTCGGCATTGCAGCGATGAAGCTCGGTGCTGGTCGAGCGACAAAGGATGAGTCGATTGATCATGCTGTCGGCATTGTGCTTCGTAAGAAGGTAGGAGACGCTGTGCAGCAAGGTGAAGTGTTAGCTACACTTTATGTGAATAAGGAAGTTGACGAGCAGAGTGAGCCGGTCATCATGGTTCATAGCGCTTATGGAATCAAAGAGCAGCAGCCACAAGTACGTCCTCTATTGATGGCGATTGTAACGAAAGATGGCGTAACGACTTTGTAAAGTATAATATGACGACACGAAGCCTCTATTGAAAGTTTAGCGTAACGCTAAACTTTCAATAGAGGCTTTTTTTGTATAATGGAATAAATTTCAGCCTATTCGTCAACAATGACTAAGTAAGTGAGACTACGAATGAATACATCATTCATCACGTCTAGTAGATCAGTTAGTTTGGTTTATGCTTCCGAAGTAACTTTTCGTTACAAGGAAGCTTCTCAAGAAAATACGAACAGTTTGTAGGAGGGACTTAAGTTGAAAAAAATAGTATTGATGTTTGTATTAACTTGTCTCATATCGACAAGTTATTCCGGGGCGACGATTGGCGCATTTACGCTATCAACTGATGAAGTAGACACCATTGAAGCGAACTCTAGCGTAGGACCTTCGCTAGCGCTTAACGCCGCCTCCGCGGTATTAATAGATGCTGATAGCGGCACTGTTATTTTCGAGAAAAATAGTAGTGCGAAGTTAGCTCCTGCCAGTATTACGAAAGTTATGACGATGTTGCTCGTTATGGAAGCAGTTGGAGAAGGCAAACTGAAGCTGACAGATATGGTTCGGACAAGTGCGAACGCTGCCTCGATGGGAGGTTCACAAATTTTCCTTGAAGAAGGAGAAGAAATGTCAGTAGAGGAAATGCTGAAGGGTGTGGCAATGGCATCTGGCAATGATGCCTCTGTTGCATTAGCAGAAAAGCTAAGCGGAACAGAAGAAGAGTTCGTCAAGCTAATGAATGAACGTGCGAAGCAACTAGGAATGAATAATACGCATTTCATGAATTCTAATGGATTACCAGTCGAAAATCATTATTCTTCTGCTTATGATATTGCGATCGTATCACGCGAGCTAATGAAATATGATCTTATAAGACAGTTTACTGGAAAATACCAAGACTATCTTCGTAAAGATTCGGAAAAACCGTTTTGGCTTGTCAATACGAACAAATTAGTACGATTCTATCCAGGTGCAGATGGTGTTAAAACGGGCTATACAAGTGAAGCGAAGTTTTGTTTGTCTGCTTCTGCATCGCGTGATGGAATGCGAGTTATCGCAGTCGTTATGGGCGCACCAAATACGAAAATCAGAAATGCCGATGTTACTCAAATGATGGATTACGCATTTGCACAATATAGTAATCATGTCGTGATAGAGCAGGGAGCAACGATAGCTACTCTCGAAATCGAAAAAGGTATGGAGAGCAGAGTTGATCTCATGGCAGAGCAACAATTCTCAATTCTTATTAAACGCGGTAGTGATACAACGAAAATTTACTATGAAGTAGATATGGACAAATCAGTTAAAGCACCAATTGTTGCAGGTCAGCCAATTGGCAAGTTGACGATCTATCAAGGCGAGCAGGCGATGAAAGAATTTGAATTAATCGCACCGCAAACTGTTGAAAAAGTAAATTGGTTTAGATTGCTGAAGCGTTCAACTCAAAGCTTATTTAAATAAGAATGTCGAATTACATACTTCCTATTCACTGATAATTTAAAAAGCGGGGATTCAGAACCGAGTTCGCTTCAT
>DXHF01000570.1 GCA_019113605.1 Candidatus Paenibacillus intestinavium | reverse complement strand
GAGGATTTGTTAGGGAAAGTAACTCGTTTACCTTATTATTATTTTGAAAATTCCGAAACCTATCATTCATTAGAATTAGCTAACGAAGCAGTGACACAGAGCGGTATAGATGCGGTTAAAGATGTTATGTCTATTATACAAAAAATATTATCTTTAGTTTCTATATGTGGCGTTCTTGCTTTAGTACATTGGTTTTTACCCGTAGCTTTAGCTATTTCCGTGTTACCAGGTTTCTTACTCACACTTCTATATAAAAGTAAACGTTATAAACTCCTGGTTGATAACACGAATAACAACAGAGTGATCATGTATTTATACAGCACATTGCTCCGAAAAGAAAGTGCTAAAGAAGTAAGGTTATTTGGGATTAGTAATTACCTTATAAATAAATGGAAAGAAAAATATAAAAATTTGACGAAGCTACAATTTAAACTAATGAAAAAAGAAGCGATATCCAGATCTTTTAGTTTATTGATTATGCAGGTATCTGCATTAGTTGTAGCAATCATCTTAATTAGTTATATTAGTGTGGGTAATTTAACGATTGGAGATTATATGTCTGTCATTGCATCCGTTGCTGCCGTGCAAACTATTTTTGGGGCAATTGGATTGAGCATCAGTTCATTGTATGAATGCTCGTTATACATTAAGCACTATTTTCATATATTGAACCTTCAAGAGGATAAAAAAACAAATCATATTTTTACAGCTTTCGAAGGGATATATATAGAGAACGTAAGTTATGTATATCCTAACACAAAAAATCCAGTAATAAAAAACATTAACTTAGAGATTAAAAAAGGAGAGACTATAGCAATTGTAGGAGAAAATGGTGCGGGAAAGTCAACGTTAATTCACTGTATTTTGGGTTTATTCAAACCGACTACTGGTCAAATACGAATCGATGAATTAGATATTAGTGAGTTACCTGAGCATGTCATTTTCGAAAAAGTCGCGGCAGTCTTTCAGGACTTCAATAAGTATCAATTAACAATAAGAGAAAATGTAGCTTTCGGTAAGTTGGATCAAATGAGTAATGATAAGGATATAGAAAAAGTATTAGAGGCTGTTGGTTTGTTTGCAACAGTTAGTAAAACCAGTAATGGAATAGATACATATTTAGGTAAGAGTATGAATAACGGGATTGAATTATCAGGGGGGCAATGGCAAAGATTAGCACTTGCTAGAGCATTATATAGAAGAGCTGAGCTTGTTGTATTGGATGAGCCTACCTCAGCTTTAGATCCTAATACTGAGTTGGAAATATACGAACTATTTAGAGCCATATCTAAGGATCGGACTTCGATTATTATTTCTCATAGGTTAGGTTCTGTAAAAAATGCAGATAAAATTGTTGTCATGAAAAATGGAGAGATAATCGAAATCGGTTCTCATCAACAATTAATGGATAATGATGGATATTATTGTGACATGTTTAAAAAACAAATGAAGTTGTACTCAAAAACTGCTGAAGCTATTACATAACATAGAATAGGAGCTGAGTTCAATGACTACCAATCTAATACTTAGGCTTATAGATGTTGAAAAACGCTATAAGCAAGGACAAGATGAAGTAATAGCGCTTCACAAAAGCAAGCTTGAAATCGAAGAGGGAGAATTTGTTGTCATTATGGGAACGAGTGGTTCTGGTAAAACAACGCTGCTTAACATTATAGGTGGAATGATCGCTCCTACCGCTGGGGCTGTATATTTGCGTGATAAGAAAATAAAGTATGATACTAAGCATAGTGAGCAGCTTTCCGAATATCGTAGGAAAGAAATTGGTGTTGTGTTTCAGGATTTTAATTTGATTGAGGCGATGACAGTCAGTGAGAACGTTGCTATTCCATTGATTTTAGATGGAGAGGCTGCTTCTGTCATTATAGAAAAAACAGAATCGATGCTAAAGCAGGTAGGTCTTGAGAAAAGAGGAAGCTTTAGGCCATACGAGCTTTCTGGTGGGCAGCAGCAGAGGGTTGCTTTAGCTAGGGCGCTTGTTAAGCAACCATCCATACTATTAGCGGATGAACCTACTGGAAATCTTGATTATAATACGTCTAAGGAAATATTAGAACTTCTTTTAGAGATAAAGAATAAGGATAGGCAAACGATTGTTATGGTGACGCATGATCCAATGATGGCCGCATACGGTGAGCGCATTTTATTTATGCATGATGGTCATGTATATGAAGAGCTAAAGTTATCTAAAGAAATGAGTTCAGGGCAAAAAAGAGAGACGATCATAACTGCGTTTTATAGTATGAAGGGAATGTCATCGTCATGATAACCTCAATGTTTGGTATTGCATACCGTTTGTCTGTCACTAATCGTTCTAGAATGATTGCTTCTATTGCAAGTGTTGCGGTTGCCATGAGTTTAATTGTTTCGATGTCACTGCTCCTATCTAATATGGAGAAATCTTATAAGCAGCAGCTAGTGGACGTCTTCGGGGACGTTGACATCATTGTTACACCTTCTAAGCATTCAAGCAGTGAAATTATTTACTTCGATCAGCAGGAGCAACAGCATATAGCAGAAGCTAATGGGGTTAAACAATCTTCTTTCATACTGATTAATCCGATTGAAGGGGAAGAATTGTTTCTTATTGGCTTGCAAAATGATGAGCTTGCCAAAGTAAGATATAAATTTACAGAGGATTTGCTTGAGGATGAGGTTGTAATAACAGATAGCTTGGCACAACGACTGGGCGCTGTACAAGGGGAAATGATTCATTTACCGCTTAATCATATTGAACATAGGGAATGGAAGCTCAAAGAAATTATAGAAGATGTGAATGTTACATCATTTCCCGATCTTGTATATATGAATATAACGACATTACAGGAGCTTAGCGGTCTTGGAAATGTTTCCTCCGGTGTCATGCTTGATATTGCTGATCATGTAGAGCCTTTATCTTTAATAAGGCTTTTAGAACGAACGATTCAAGCTCCTATAGCCTATCAACTTGTTAAGGATAGTGATCTCGCTAAAAAAAATACGGAAAGCATGCGCTGGATTTCAAGTTTTGTAACGATAGCGACATTATTAGCTAGTTTGGCTATTGTGTTAAGTAATTTTCGTCTCATGCTACAAAGCATACTACATCCCCTTATTGTACTGCATACAAATGGAGCAAAAAAGCGAGGATTATTTTCGATTGTTCTTTACCAGCTTGCAGGGGTAGTTGGACTTGGCACCATTCTAGGTGGATTGACTGCCGCAGTGTTCAGTGTATCAGGGGCAGTGCTAATGGAGCGTGTTTTTTCCATTCAGCATGAACAGATTACATTCAGTTGGAGACAGATGCTGCTGAGTATGCTGCTATATGGGATGATTCTCTTTGTATTGCTTTTACCGCTGCTGGCACGAGGTTTTTCTAAGCTCCCGTTAGAATTTCGTAATACGATAAAGGCTAAGGAAAGGGGCATATCTACAGCAAGAAAGTATGTTGTATGCTTATTGTTGCTTTTGTCACTAGCATTGATTCTCCCTCCATTATTTTTCTCAGGCAGCGTCATGTTATATTTAGGTGCTGGTCTGATGTTCGCTTGTGCGATATGGCTGTCCATGCCCATAATGTTTCAACACTGGCTCAATTGGCGCATAAATCGAGGCTTGCGTAAAAAGCAAAAAGAAAAAATGATTGCACTGCAATATTTGTCTATTTATTTTAAACAAAATGCGCTTATTATTTTAGCTATCTCTATTTCAATTAATGTTCCTATCATTGGCTTTACGGTACTACATTCGGCAAAAGAGGCAAATATCCAAATTGTAAATGAAGAGTTTGTGGCTGATATCCATATGTATAACAATAGTATCACGGTAGCTCTTCCAGAGAACGTTGTTTCAGAGGTGTCAAATTTACAAGGTGTACAGGCTGTTATTCCCATTAGTCAGGATGATTGGGCCGCTGTAATTAATACGAAAGCATTACCTGAGGATGAGCGTTATCATAATCTTTATTATAAAAAAAGTGATTTGCAACAAATGGTTAATAAGGGACTCCTTCCACCATTGCCCAACGATTTATCTCATGTTGTAGTACTAACTTCTGAATATGCGAAGGAGCTTGGGGTTAATGTCGGTGATGAACTTATATTGGGAGATCCTGAGCAAGAAGGTTCCCTGCTTGGAACACTACGTATTGCAGCAATTGTTGATGGCTATATGCCTGGCTCGATGAGCATAAATACTTTGGCTTATGTCGATGCAGAGCAATCCATCGTAGGCGCAGATAAAGAATCATTAGTCGGTAGTAGGGCAAGAGAGTGGAATACGTTGTTGCTTTATATAAATGAAGAACAGAGAGCAGCAATATACGAGGAGCTTCATGCCTATGCATCATTCTACACAAGTATTCGTTATAGTGACAAGCAGATTGCATTGAGCTCGATGGAGGAGTTTGCACATCAGCGTTTCATATTTTTATATGCTATTGTTGCGGTGACCATACTTGTCAGTGCGATTGGCATTTATTATACAATGCACGCGTTTGTTAATGGGCGTCGCAGGGAATTTGCTATTTTATTTAGTTTAGGTATGAGCTTTAGACAGCTGCGAAAGATGCTTGTACTGCAGCTATTTTGGTTTTGCTTGATATCAGGGATAACAGGCATTGCTACGAGTTTGACTATTTCCAGCACGTTGCTGCTTGCAATGGAGAGTCCGTTGATTTCAGTGCCGTGGCCCTTCATTGGTTGCATTATATTTGGAATGCTTAGCTTTGGATATGGCCTAGCTCTAGTATTGGCTCAGACATTAAGAGATAAGAGTATACCTCAGTTGATGAAAGCGGGTTAGAGTAGAAGACTAGCTACAATGCGTCGGTGCGGTTTATTAATTCCTCTTATTGGACTTAGATTCTACTAGCTTCTGAGTGGCTGATGTGACTTAAAATCTAATGGAGAGAATGTATGAAAGCGAAAAGGAAAATATGGTTAGAAAGTATAGGATATCTTGTTAGCAATAGGCCTTGGCATCATTTTTAGTATATGTGCAGGATACTTAACCCAATTGGACATATTTGAACAGTTATCTACAAATCACGATGCAAAAGTTTCTAATGAGGCGCAAGCAGATCCAATATATATTGTTATGTTAGTTACAGGGTTTCTAGCGCCATTCGTAGAGGAAATTATATTTCGAGGTTTACTATATCAGACTTTAAAAACCCATTATGCAATGTCGAGAACGATTATTATACAAGCTTCTATTTTTGCTGTTATTCATATAAATCCTCTTCAAATAATATATACATTTGCATTGGGTTTGTTGTTTGCATGGTTAGTAGTAAGTGTGAATAGTCTTTGGGGATCCATTTTAATGC